>NZ_JBFTHS010000009.1:0-125854 GCF_056394365.1 Lysinibacillus sp. 10T31 | reverse complement strand
AAACAAATTTCGAAGAAGTATCACCAGAAGAACTAACAGAATCATTAAACTATATCAACAACCGACCAAGAAAATGTCTTGGTTGGAAAACTGCAAACGAGGCTTTTAATGAGCAATTGTTGCACTTAATTTGACAAATCATCAAATAATAAAAAACTTTGTGAAAAAATGTGAAGAAAATGTGACGAAACCAGATGGAATGATGGATGCGCTTACATTAGTTTGTGAAAAATTTCTCATTTACACAAGAAAAATACTATGTGAAAAGTTGAACAGGCTTAATGCCGGTATTTGTACATTTTTTACAAAGCAAACCGATGTCATTGTTATATTAACATAATTGATTGTGAAGTTAATAACAAAACGAAGAAGTGATTAAAAAGATAATGAATGGCTCTATTTCTTAGAAAATTTAAAATTGACAGAAAATTCGTTGACTTTACTTTCACAAAGTATTATGATTCTGGAATATATAATAATTCAAAAGAAAAGGATGGGATTGAATGGATATTATGAAAAAGGCTTTAGAAATGCACGAGTATTATAGTGGGAAATTAGAGGTGATTTCTAAAGTACCTGTACAAGATTCATATGATCTAAGTCTTGCGTATTCGCCAGGAGTAGCTGCGCCTTGTATAGAGATTGAAAGAAATCCATCACTTGTTTACGACTATACAATGAAAGGAAACATGGTAGCGGTTGTTTCGGATGGTACTGCGGTATTAGGGTTGGGGGATATTGGTCCGAAGGCGGCATTACCGGTAATGGAGGGGAAGGCCATTTTATTAAAGCGCTTTGCCAATGTGGATGCTTTTCCTATTTGTTTAGATACGAAGAATACGGATGAAATCGTCAACATTGTGAAGGCGCTTGCTCCCACTTTTGGAGCTGTCAATTTAGAAGATATTTCAGCACCAAGATGCTTTGAAATTGAAGATCGTCTGCGCCAAGAATGTGATATTCCTGTATTCCATGACGATCAGCATGGAACGGCGATTGTAGTAGGTGCAGGGATGATTAATGCCAATCGTATTGTGAAAAAAGATGTGGCAACGATGAAGGTTGTAATTAATGGTGCAGGAGCAGCGGGTATTGCTATTTTGCGTATCCTTGTGCAAATGGGCTATAAAAATATTTATATGTGCGATACAAAAGGTATCATCTATGAAGGTCGCGCTGAAGGTATGAATCCAATTAAAGAAACGGTGGCCCATTTAACAAATCCAGAAAAATTACATGGAACATTGGATGATGCCATTAAAGGTGCTGACGTCTTTATCGGTGTATCAGTTGCCAATTTATTAACAGAAGCACATATTGCTTCAATGAATGAAGATCCAGTCGTGTTTGCTCTAGCAAATCCAAATCCTGAAATTACGTATGAAAATGCCAAAGCATGGGGTGTACGTATTATGGGGACAGGGCGCTCCGATTATCCAAACCAAATTAACAATGTGCTTGCTTTCCCTGGTATTTTCCGTGGGGCGTTGGATGTTCGAGCAACAGATATTAATGAGGCAATGAAAATAGCCGCAGTGGAAGCAATAGCCGCTCTTGTAAGTGATGAGGAATTAACGGAGGAATATATTGTACCTAAATCATTAGATGAGCGGGTTGTTGAAATTGTTTCACAAGCTGTCAGTGGTGCAGCTGTTGAGTCAGGTGTGTCGGAGCTATTCCAACAAAATACAGTCCTTTCTATTTAATATGAATATGAATCTAAAAAAATCTCCCGCTCTCATAGAGAGGGGAGATTTTTTTTACATCGAACCGATAAATATGCCGAAAATCAAAAAGAGAACAATAATCAGAATAATGATTAAGAAAAGGGAAAAAATGGTTGGAATTAAAAGTGTAAAGAAAGCCATCCAATTGGATATTTGATGTGCTTCTGCAACAATTCCTACTGTAATAACAACGTTCCAAATGACAACCACAAACGTTAATAAAGTGGCAAGCCAAAAAATCCAAGGGTAAGGACCAGCGAAGTCAGGATCCATTAAAGACTCTGGTGATGTAAATAACCAAATTAAATAAAAAGGAATAAGTACTATATATGGAATAGCAGTTAAACTTAGCCCTTTGAATAAGTCTGAATACGTACCAGTTCCTTTAAAAAGTTTACCGAACAGCCAAGTGATTAGTGCAGCAAAAGCCGTACCAATTATCCCTGAAATAGGTGATAGAATAACGCAAAGTAGTACGATAAGCCAAGGAGACCAGTCTATAAAAGTTATCTTATCAATAATATCTGAAAGCGTAACACCAATATAACCAATTGACATGAGAAGAATCGCAAAACCTATTGATTTTTCATCTATCATGTAACGGGTTGTTTGCTTTGGATGCAACCAAATAGACAAAAATGGATTAACCTTTAGCCTTTCTCGTGATGTTTCATTAAAGTCATCCATTAAATTACCTCCAAAATAATAGTATAAATTCATTATGCGTATAATTAGTATACGAGTGATCCAATGAAAAGTTTCATAAGAAAGTAAAAAACATCTTAGCAACAAAAAAGAGCCGCAAGAATGCGACTCTTTATTACTCGTATCTAGTCAGACATGACATATTAATAGAATGGATTTTTTATTCAGCTAACATAATTTTTTCAAGCTCTAATGGTTCTATGTATTGTTCGCCTTTGTAAGCGCGCATATTACCACCCGAAATTTCATCTATTAATAAAATTTCATTTGTTTTAGCATCGCGGCCAAACTCTAATTTAATATCATAAAGTGTTAATCCTTTTTTTGCAAGCTCTGCAGCAACAAATTTAGCAATTTCGATTGTGCGTTGTTTTAAAATTGCGTATTCTTCGTGAGTTAACAGGTTTAACATGGCTAAAGCATCTTCAGAAATAGGAGGATCTAGTCGATCGTCATCTTTGATGGTAACTTCTACAAAAGAATCTAAGTCTTGTCCTTCTTTAACGTAAGCACCATAGCGACGTAGGAAAGAGCCTACTGCCTTGAAGCGGCAAATGACCTCTAAACCTTTACCGAAAACAGTTGCTGGTTTTACCGTCATTGTTGCATCGTTGAAGTTTGCATCAACGTAGTGAGTAGGAACACCTTGTTCGTTTAGTTTTGAGTAGAAATAAGAAGTTAAGCGAAGTCCAGCTAATCCAGCACCGTCGATTGTTAATCCAACAGTATTAGCACCTGGGTCGAATACGCCGTTCTCTCCAGTTACATCATCTTTAAATTTTAATAAGTAATGACCATCTTCTAATTGAAACACATTTTTCGTTTTACCTGTATACAATAATTCCACAAAAAACCCTCCAATATTTCATAGTACTACATCATTATAACACGAATGTTTTGAATAATTAATAGTAAAAATGTTCGTTTTAAATGATATTTTTCGCGTTTTTTAACTTCGTATCTAATAAAAAACAAGATGATAACGAATATTCGTTATCATCTTAGGGTAGGTTAATTGTTATTAATAAACACCTTCAGCTAGCATGCCATCAGCAACTTTAACGAAGCCAGCGATGTTCGCGCCAACTACAAGGTTCCCAGGGTAACCATATTTTTCGGCAGCTGCTTTACTGTCCGCATAAATGTTTTTCATAATTTCATGTAATTTAGCATCTACTTTTTCAAATGACCAGAATACGCGACTTGAATCTTGCGCCATTTCAAGAGCAGATACAGCAACTCCTCCAGCGTTAGCCGCTTTAGCAGGTCCGAATAGTACGCCTGCATTTAAGAATTCGTTAATTGCTTCAAGATCTGATGGCATGTTTGCACCTTCAGCAATAGCTTTTACACCGTTAGAGATTAAAGTACGGGCTGAATCGCCATTAATTTCATTTTGAGTAGCACATGGAAGTGCGATGTCACAAGGGATCGTCCAGATACCAGTGCAGCCTTCTGTAAATGTAGCATTTGGACGATAGTTTAAGTAAGTGGAGATACGATCGCCTTTTACTTCTTTAATTTCTTTAATTGCATCAAGGTCTAAACCTTCTGGATCGTAAACAAAACCTGAAGAGTCAGAGCAAGCAACAACTTTCGCGCCGTAAGCTTGTGCTTTTTCGATAGCATATGTTGAAACGTTACCAGAACCAGAAACTACAACTGTTTTACCTTCGAATGAATCGTTGACATCTTTTAGCATTTCATTTACAAAATATACAGTACCATAACCAGTTGCCTCTTTACGGGCTAAAGAACCACCATAACCAGGAGTTTTACCTGTTAATACACCAGATTCGTTTGCTTTTGTTAAACGCTTATATTGACCCCATAAGTATCCTACTTCACGAGCTCCAACACCGATATCACCAGCAGGAACATCGACATCTGGACCAATATGGCGGTATAATTCAGTCATGAATGCTTGACAGAAGCGCATGATTTCCGAATCTGATTTACCTTTAGGATCGAAGTTTGATCCACCTTTACCACCACCGATTGGTTGGCCTGTTAAAGCATTTTTAAAGATTTGTTCAAAGCCTAAAAATTTGATAATTGATTCATTTACGGAAGGATGGAAGCGAAGACCGCCTTTGTATGGGCCCATTACGTTGCTGTATTGCACACGGTAACCACGGTTTACTTGAACTTGATTGTTATCATCTTGCCAAGCTACACGGAAGGAAATGATACGATCTGGCTCAACGATACGAGATAAGATATTGGCTTTAATATATTCAGGGTGTTGTGCAAATACAGGCACTAATGAAATGAAAATTTCTTCAGCTGCTTGTAAGAACTCCGCTTGATAACTGTTTTGTTGTTTTAGTTGCTCGAATACACCATCAACGTATTCTTTCGCTAATTGTTCGTTGCTTACAGTTGTAGTTGTCATAGTAAAAAACCTCCAGTTATTTGATATTTGTATCGTATATCTATTTTTCGCACTATTCAATAAAATACTTTTTCCAACAGTCTTAAGTTTGTGAAAAATTGAACAAATGGAGGTGAGTTTTTATTATATTGAAATAATAACGTGATGAGTGATCTATCTAATTATGAGAAAGGAATGATGCTTTATTGTGAAGGTTTTAATTGACGCTGATGCCTGTCCAGTCGTGGATTTAGCGCTATCTATATCATCTGAGTTTGAGATTGAAACAATCTTGTTTTGCGATACATCCCACCGTGTTGAACGTGATAATGTAATAACAATTATTGTTCCTAAGGGTCCAGATTCGGTTGATTTTACGCTAGTGAATGCGCTTTCAAAGCATGATATTGTCATTACACAGGATTACGGTTTAGCAGCTATGGTTTTGGCAAGAGGAGGTTATCCGATCGATCAAAATGGGCGAGAGATGTCCAATGAAAACATCGAACGTTTGCTCGATATGCGCCATGTTGGACAGAAAATTAGACGTGCTGGAGGACGTACGAAAGGGCCTAAAAAGCGAACTCAAGAAAACAATATTTCATTCGAATTGAAATTTCGACAAATTTGTGAACGAGCGATTTCAGCTCAAAAAATGGAGGATACTAAAGATGAAAAATGAGCTTAAACACGAACTATTTATTCAATTTCCAAGACTAAATGATTTAGCAAACCATGATACTGTACTTTGGGAAAATACAAATCGAGAAAAAAAGGCGCAAACAAATCTTTTTTCGATGGAGGAAGTTGAGGAGGCAGAAGAAACACTTAAACGCTTTTCTTCCTATTTAATTTTAGCATTTCCAGAGCTTGTGGAAAGCAAAGGACTTATTGAATCATCTTTACAAGAAATCCCATCGATGAAGAAAGCTCTTGAAAAGGAATTTGATGTTTTAATACCAGGCCAATTTATCTTAAAATGCGATCATGCTTTGCCAATTTCCGGCTCTATTAAAGCCCGTGGTGGTATTTTTGAAGTATTAAGACATGCAGAACGACTTGCAATCGCTAGTGGCAAGCTAACAAAAGAGGATAGTTATGCAGTGTTGGCAACAGAGGACTTTCAATCGTTCTTCCAGCAATACACAATTGCCGTAGGTTCTACGGGTAATTTGGGATTGAGTATCGGCATTATGGGCAAAAAACTCGGCTTTAATGTCGTTGTACATATGTCGAGTGATGCAAAAGAGTGGAAAAAAGCATTGCTGCGTGAAAAAGGTGCAACAGTTATTGAATATGAAGCTGATTATAGCGTTGCTGTAGAACAAGGTCGTCGAGAGGCTGAACAAGATCCTATGTGTCATTTCATTGATGATGAAAATTCGAAGGACTTATTTGCCGGCTATGCAGTGGCAGCGAAGCGTTTAAAAGCACAGTTTGAAAAGACGAACATTACTGTGGGTGAAGCCCATCCATTGTTCGTATATTTGCCGTGTGGTGTAGGTGGAGGACCGGGGGGAGTTGCGTACGGCATACGTGAAATTTTTGGCGAGCATGCCCATATCTTCTTCGCTGAGCCCGTAGCATCCCCTTGTATGACAATTGGCTTAATGACAGGTTTACATGATGAAATCAGTGTAGAAGATATCGGCCTTAATAATAAAACCGAAGCGGATGGCCTTGCTGTTGGTCGTGCGTCAAAATTTGTTGGGAAAGTGATGGAAACTTATGTGAGCGGTTGTTATACAGTGAAAGATGAAGAATTATTTACGTCGCTCGGTTTAGCGATGGATTCGGAAGGTCTATTTTTAGAGCCATCTGCGCATGCAGGGATGTTCGGACCGATTCAGTTAATGAAAAATGGACAAAGTTATTTAGAAAAGCATGATTTAGTTGATAAGATGGAGCAAGCTACCCATCTTGTATGGGCAACAGGTGGAAGTATGGTGCCGGTGGAAATGCGTGAGGAATACATGGCAAAGGTAATGAAGTAGCAAGAATTAAAGATTAAGGTAGTTAGGTAATGAGAAAACGCAAGAATGCTGTCGGAATCAACATTCTTGCGTTTATTACTATTAAAGTTATTTATATAAATAGTCCAACGCTTGATAATCTTGCTGATAGCGTCCACCGTCCGCTACTTCAGCGTGATATAGAGCTTTTAAAGCATAATTTTTTTGCAAATCCATTTCGGACATTAACTCTTTTAGGCGATCATGTAATTCACGGTTTTCTTTCACAAGTTGCTGCATTTGTGGTTTAAAATATTTCATACTGTCTAACTCCTCAATTTATAACGTGCTTATTAGTATAACACTTTTAGCTTTTGAAAATGCACTCATATTCATAATCCTGGCTGTAAAAGATTATTCAGTCTATTCTGCCGTGAAGTATTAGCCTAAATTGTAATTTTACTTAGGTGTATCGTTCTCATGTACAGTCCTACTTTTCAAATCAGTCAGTAGGGGAGAGGGCTTCTTTTGAAGTTTATGGCTATCCGATATTAAGAATATAGAGCGCGTGTCATAGCATCTAAATAATTCTGACTAGCTCGTTGACTTACTTCCGCATCTGGCACAAAGACTTCAAAGCAATGGAAGCTACCAGGGTAGAGTTGGAATTCAACATCAACTCCTGCTTGGGCAAGACGTGTCACGTAATCAATGGTTTCATCTCGGAATAAATCGAGTTGACCTATACATGTATAAGTTGGAGGTAGTCCTGCTAAGTTATCTGCTCTTGAAGGGACCGCATACGGAGATAGCTCATGGGTGTCCTTTTCCTCACCTAAGTACATACCCCAAGCGGCCAAATTATTAGTTCTACTCCATATTGCATGATCCTCGGTAATCTCGTAGCTGGAAGGTGTTTCATTTCGGTTATCAAGCATTGGATACAGTGGCATCTGGAATATAATTGAGGGTCCTCCTTTATCACGAGCCATTAATGATAGAGCTGCTGTTAGTCCACCGCCACCACTTGCGCCTGCAATCGCCACCCGTTTGACATCGATGCCAAGGGAAGTTGCCTCGGTTGTCATCCATACTAACCCTGCATAACAATCTTCTATTGCCGCCGGGTAGGGATGCTCAGGAGCAAGTCGATAATCAACCGAAACGACAACGCAATTAGCAGTCTGAACAAAGCGTTCACATAAAATATCATCCATATCAGGGTGTCCCATAACGAAGCCACCGCCATGAATCCAAAGTATCGCTGGAAGTTGTTTAATATTTCGTTCAACAGGTTCATAAATTTTTACCAACATCTCGTCCCCATCACCTCTGGGGATCATACGATTTGATGTGTGTACAAGTTCTGACTTCTCCGAAGGTGGGTTGGACAAGAGACTTCGACTCCACTCTAAATCTTCTTCCAACCGAAAACCTGGGAATTGGGAGTAAGTCTGTCTTAATTCTGGTAAGACTCGGTTATTGATCGTCATATAAATTCCTCCTGTTAAATAATGATATCTTAAAGAAATGGATGTCCTTCTAGTGCCATTTCCTTCTCCCATTGGGCAACTTCCTCACGTACCCGAGGAGCCACTTTTGTTCCGAGCAATTCTATAGCTTGCATAACTTGATCATGTGGCATTGTGCTTAACGGTACGTACAGCATAAAACGTGTAATGCCTACATGTTTACGAAGATGGATGATTTTTTCAGCAACTGTATCTGGATCACCTACATATAATGCCCCTTCAAAACTTCGTGCAGCATCATAGCTAGAGCGATCATAATATCGCCAACCCCGTTCTTTGCCCAATTTATTCATGCCCGCCTTTGTTGATGGGAAAAATGTATCCGCTGCCCATTCAGTATTCGGGCCAACAAAACCAATTGAATGAGATCCCACCTGAAGTTTTGATAGATCATGCCCTGCTTGAGCAGCTGCCTTTTTATAGAGCTGTACGATAGGTGCAAACTGCATTGGACTGCCACCAATGATTGCTAGCATAAGTGGTAATCCTAAAAGTCCTGCACGGATGGCAGATTGTTGATTTCCTCCACTACCAACCCATATAGGTAAGGAGTTTTGAACAGGTCTTGGATACACACCTAAATTATTGATTGCTGGTCGATGTCTACCTTCCCATACTACTTTTTCTGACTCGCGAATCTTGAGGAGTAAGTCCAAATGTTCCTCAAATAGTTCATCATAATCATTTAAATTGTAGCCAAACAAGGGGAAGGATTCGATAAAGGAACCACGACCTGCCATAATCTCAGCACGCCCATTTGATAGCCCATCTAATGTGGAAAAATCCTGAAAGACACGTACAGGATCAGCCGAGGATAGAACTGTTACCGCACTTGTAAGCCGAATCTTTTTTGTTTGTGGAGCTGCGGCAGATAGCACCATTGCTGGAGAGGATGCAGCATAATCTTCTCGATGGTGCTCGCCAACACCAAACACATCCAGCCCCACTTGGTCTGCAAGAATGATTTCTTCAACCACGTCACGCAAACGTTGTGCATGACTAATCACTTCACCATTATGAACATCTGGTTTTGTTTCTACAAAAGAGGTAATTCCTATTTCCATTTGTTATCTCTCCTAATCAAATTTAATATTTTGTTAACCGTTTAGTCGTAGCCCAAAAAATAAGGGCAATTGCACTGATTAAAGCTCCGAGGAAACAAACCCCTCCCCAACCAAAGTGTGCATACATCTGTGTGGAAGCAATTGAGCCGCCAGCACCGCCGATGGAATAAAACATCATATATCCAGCGGTAAGTCGACTCCGTGCTTCTGTACGTAATGGAAGAATCATCGTCTGATTAGTGACATGTACTGCCTGTACGGCCAAATCAAGCAACACAATACCTACAATTAATGCCAATAACGACTGTTCTAGATAGTTGATAAACAACCATGAAATGAGTAATAGAACTAAAGCAATACCTGTCGTTCTTTGTCCGTAACCTCGATCGGCCAGTTTCCCGGCCTGCGCTGCAGCTAATGCACTAGCCACTCCAACGAGACCAAATGCGCCAATTACACTATGTGAAAGAGCTAATGGTGGGGCACTAAGTGGTAGAACAAGTGAAGTCCACAAAATACTGAAATCAGCAAAAATTAGCATGGCTAGAACTGAGCGGATGCGTAATGTTCTTTCTTGTATAAACAGAGTGAACACGGATTTAATTAGCTGATGATAGGGGAGTGATTTTACTTCACGCTCCACCTTTGGTAACACCTTCAGAAACATACAAACCATTACAAGCATGAGGGCGGCAGAGACTAGATAGACGGAACGCCATCCTGCAAGGTCTGTTAATAGACCAGCGAAGGTTCGAGCAAGCAGAATGCCAATGACGATCCCGCTTGTAACAATGCCAACAACACGTCCACGTTCTGTAGGGGAAGCCATAGTTGCTGCAAACGCCACAAGTGTCTGCGTCACAACTGCAAGTAGACCTACTAAGGCCATACCTGTAAAAAGCACCACGCTAAAAGAAGCAGTACTAACTATAAGCAAAGCCGTTGTGGATAATAGCATCTGTCCGATAATCAAGCGTCGTTGGTTTAGTAAATCTCCAAGAGGTACCAGAAGTAATAAGCCCAACCCATAAAAGATCTGCGTGATGGTAATTACAACACCTATTGTCGAGTGATCAATAGTAAATTCATTAGACAATTGATCAAGCAACGGCTGTGCGAAATAAATATTGGCGACAGACATTCCGCAGGCTGTTGCGAATAATAAAGTTACAGTTCTAGACATAGAAGGTTGTAGATTCAACACAGATGCATCAACTTCTTGTCTCAGATCATTGTTCACACTATATCCTCCGTTCGTATTGGATTTTAATCATAACATACCGTTCGGTACAATATAATTATTGGTAAATATATCTTAGTGTTATTTATAATGTCAAGGTTTTGTTTAAAATTATTTGTCTCCGCGTTTACCAAATACAATGAAAATTGACAATAAAAGCAGCTGATTATACAATGTTTACATACTGTTTGGTATGTAAAATTTTATAGTGACAAACTCAATAATTCTTAAACAATGGAGGTGGATTTTTATGGCAAGAATCCGTGAATTTGATGAGGAAAAAGTTTTAGAGGCTGCCATGCAGTTATTTTGGGAGAAGGGCTATGAAGCTACTTCTTTAAGTGATCTCACTGCTAGAATGGGGATTCAACGTCCGAGTATTTATTCAACCTTTGGTGATAAAAAGGAACTATTCGAAGCAGCACTTCGTAGATATACGACATCTCGTGCAGCTGATATACGAGCTAGACTTCAAAGTCATACCTCTGTAAAACAGGCATTTGCTATTTTTTTTGAAGAAGTGATTGCTACTGAATATACGAAAGATCTTAGTAACGGCTGTTTTTGCATCAATACAATGGTTGAACTAGCTCCTCATGATGAAAGATTTGAAATCTTAACGAGAGAACATCAACTTTATCTAGCCGTCATTTTTCAGGAGACAATTGAACGAGGAATCCAATCGGGTGAGTTAGAGGAAGAAACGGATGCAAAGTCTTTAGCGCAGGCTCTAATTGTGGCGTTAATTGGATTAACGGTCATGATGAAATCTCAACCGCAAAAATCATTTATTGACAATGCAATCGCAACAACTCTCACATTACTCAAATAAATTTTGTGAATTATTAATATCTATCGAAAAAAAGTGAAATCGACGACGCGATTTCACTTTTTCTCGAGAATATTTATGTCCAAGCCTCAATCAAAAAGGCCATAACGAAAAGTATGTTTCGGACCCATTGAAACTATAGGATTAAATTTATGAAATCAACTCAAATAAATAAACAAACCTCCAAATCCTTACATAGATTTGGAGGTTTAAAGCTTTATCCCACATTAGCAAGCAGTAAAATGGAGAATAACTACCCATATTAGCCCGATTAGTTAAGACTAATCATCGGTGGAAATCTCTGATTAAAGTTTCACTTTATCGTGGCATTGTTTTCGCTGAGCGGTTAAAAATACTTCTTGTGCTGCCCGTACACCTGCACCTGGTTCAAAGTCATATTCAAAGTCTAGAAGTGCTGCTTCCATTAAAGAAACTGCTTGTAAAATATCACTTGGGAAACAATAGCCCATATGACCGAATCTAAAAATTTTACCCTGCAAATGACCGAGGCCACCAGCAAAATCTAAATGATATTGTTGTTTTAAATGTGACAAGAAGTCACCGAGTGCAATCCCTTTTGGTGCCATAATCGCTGTAATGGTTGGAGAAGCATGCTCATCTGTAGTGAGAAGTTCAATATTAAGGGCATTCATCGCATGACGCACCATGTTTTTCATTAGTTCATGGCGGGCAACTGTATGTTCAAAGCCTCCTTCTTCCTCTATAAGTTTACAAACCTCATGAAGTCCAGAAATAAGTGTCACAGTAGGCGTATTTGGAGTCATCCCTTTTTCAGCCCAACTACGATAGCTTAATAAGTTTAAATAATAGGACGGTGTATTATTTTCTTCAATAACGTTCCAAGCTCTATCACTAACGCTGACAAGAGAAAGTCCTGGAGGTAGCATCATTGCTTTTTGAGATCCAGTAACAAGAATATCGATTCCCCAGGCATCCATTTCTGCAGGAGCTCCACCTAGGCAACTCACACCATCGACAATACATAATGCATCTGTTTCCTCACGTACAACTTGTGCTAATTCAGCAATTGGGTTTAAGATGCCAGTCGAAGTTTCATTGTATGTGACAAAAACAGCTTTAATATCTTTCAACGGCTGCAAGAATTCTCGTAACTCCTTAGCTGTGCAAGCTTGTCCCCATTCTTTTTCAAGCTTATGTACATGAAAGCCGTATTTCTCACAAATCGATACGAAATAGTCTCCGAATGCTCCAACAGTAATCACAACAACATTTTCACCAGCAGAAACTGTGTTAACCGCCGCGGCCTCTAAAGCTGCTGTACCACCTGAAGGAAGAAGTAAAATATCCTGTTTTGTCCCGAAGACAGGTTTTACTAATTCAATTGTTTCACGGTAAAGCTCTACAAATTCACTACTGCGATGACTAATAATATCGCGACTCATCGCAAGTTGAACCTTTTTCGGAATTGGTGTAGGTCCTGGATGTCTTAAAATATTTTCATACACAATCATCAAACCCCTTTGTAATTAATGATTAGAAATTCAAAATTTTCTAACTATAATATAGCATATTTTTTCTGTTATCTAAGTTCTTTTTCAAAATTTGATAAGTCAAGTGTCGTAAGAGAGTAGAAAATACAACGAATAGTTCCTTAATATAGTAAAATTTTTATATAAAGGGGGGCAGAGTTATGGAATCGAAAGTAAATTATCCATATATTTATTTTTTATTGGAATCAAATACGGTTTTTGTCTATCGAATTAAAACACATAATTATCTGAACGCATCGGATTTGATGAATTATAGTGAATGGGAGACATATGAATTACAGCATCATGCTCTATTTGAAACATTCAACCATGAAGAAAGTGAAGCAATTGAGGGGTGGACGTTCTGTCTAGAGCAAGAAAAATTAAGCGAGATAGTAGAAATTATCAATGACTGTATTCAAAAACATCGTTTTGTAGCCCAACGAATAACAACTCAAGCAGTTCATATTGTGGGCTCTGAATCTGCTGCTGGTGCAGTGAGAGTAGCACTAGCACCACCTAAACATGTGATTGGATTCCCTGATTGCTTCTCAATTGGACCATTGTGGAAGCTAGAGGAGAAAAAAGGTCAAGCATTTCGAAATGCTTGGTTATTTGAAAATATTAACGATGAACAGGAAGATGTTTATCAAATTAAGTTTACAAATACATTGCGTGAAATAGAAGATATTTCAAATCATGTTCCTATCTATATTTGGTATGGTAATAATGCAGATGAACAATGCGGACTTCGTTTTTTCCTCTATTTATTGCGAGATAAATCAAATGAGATTTTTCTTATTAATACAACAGAACATAGTAAGGCTAATTGTGCGACAAGTCATCTTAGTTCACAGCAATTAGCGCAGCTTTTTATGGACATAAAAGAAAAAAGACCATTAACTATCCAGGACCATCTTATTTTCCAAAATGAATGGGAAACAGTATCACAAACTAACGATGTTCTGCGCTTATGGATTAATAATGAAATAAAAGGGGTTCCAGAAAATTATTTTGATCCACTTATTATAGAGACGATAGAAAGGCTACATAATGAACAAACAACAAAAGATTTTATAATGACGGGGATAGTGATTGCGGAACTATTACCTTTAATAGAAGAGCTTCCAAGTGTATTCTTTTTAGAATGTAGAATAAGATTTTTAGTCTATAGTGGGGTGCTTGCATTAAAAGGTATTCCTAAGTCCATGAGACACTATAGTGTAAAGTTACGTGAATAAGTTGAAAACCTCTTAATCCTTTTTAAGGGTCAAGAGGTTTTCTATTTCGCATATGTAATTATGCAACGAAAGGTTTATTCATTTTCATTAAGCCGTAGATAAAATAGAATAGTCCGAATGTAATGAACGATAAAATAATATAAAGTACAGCTCTCCCAGGCTCACCAGACCAACGATAATAGAGGCGATATGTGAAATACATAACATAAATCCAAAGACCAATGGAAGCGAATATACCTATAAATGGAATGATGAATGAAACAAGTAATAATCCACCATAAATTAAAACATTCTTTAACGCTTCGGCACGAACGGTTGCGTCATCATTACCCTTTGCTGTTAATAAGAAAAGGCTATAAACGTTAATAATAGGAATCCAAGCAATATAGGCAAGATCATCAAAGCCATTTGTTTTAGATGCCTGATAATAAATAAGTGAACTAATAATATAGCCAGCAATACCCATCACAAGACAAAATAAAATAATGAAGAGTAACAACCCACCAAAAAATGCATCAAAATCATTAGAATTATAAGAATTGTACATTAGAAAACCTCCTTTCAAAAAAATACTTCATAATAATAACAATACTAAAGTTTTAAATCTATACTGGGAAATATTGGGTATTTGGCAATAATCATACATATATACTATTTTTGAGGAAGATACATCTTACTTCAGTGATGAATTTTTGATAAAAGATTGATTAAATTGTAAAAAATGAGTTTGGAATTATTAGGAGTCTAGTGGAGAAGAATCATTTTATAAAAATTTTTCTATTCTAGATTTTACTAATACTGTACGGGAGTGATGAATTAGCTTTAAATTATTTGAAGCACTTTATTTTGTACATCCTATGATATCTGACATGACGAAATACGTGTGCGATGGTTTTATTTGATCTTTATTTTGCTAAATCTGACTGGGACGTTTTATAAGGAACAGCATAAATGTGTTCTAGAAGTAATTTTAGCATGCCATAATAAAGCCTATTTTGATTATTCTTTTTTCAAATAGGCTTTTTATAGTTACGTAATAATAACCCTTTTAACCTTTTGTCTAAAAAAAAGTAAAATTAATTACCTTTTGTAAAAATATAAGACAATCTATTTTTAGTAAAATAAATGAATAGACTAACACAATCTATTTTTCTGAATATTCAATTTATGAGATGAGGAGGATTTATATGCAAGCTAACATTGCTTTTTTAAATGGTGAAGTAATTACTGTAGATGGACAAGATTCTATCCGAGAGGCTATAGCGATTTCTGATAACAAAATATTAGCAGTTGGTTCGAATGAGGAGATTAAAGAATTAATTGGTGATTCTACACAAGTAATTGACTTAGAAGGAAAGTCAATTCTACCTGGAATTATTGATGCTCACTTACATCTGGTTATGTATGGTACTTTTCAACTCAGTATCAGCTGTAAAGAGCCCGGGTTGGACTCCGTAGATGCAATTTTGACTGCTTTAAAAGACAAAGCTGCTACTACACCAAAGGGTCAATGGATTCGCGCTTGGGGTTTCAATGAACGAACTGTTAAGGAAAAACGATATCCTACTCTTGAAGAATTGGACGACATTACGATAGACCACCCGATTGCCATAACCCGTACTTGCGGTCACATCGGAATTGTAAATTCAGTTGCTTTACGTCTATCAGATATTGACGAAACAACACCTGATCCTCAAGGAGGTTTAATTGAAAGAGATGCAAAAGGTCAACTAACTGGACGATTGATCGAAAATGCTTATATGCAGTTTAATAAGTTTGCAACTTATTCGAATGAAGAAGTTTATCAAGCCATTCAAATTGCGCAGCAACATTTTTTAGAAGTTGGCATTACAAGCGTTCATGAAGCTGGAACGTTTACAAAAGAAAATTATCGAATGTTACAAATAGCCTCCCAAAAAGGAGACTTGAAAATTCGGGTCTATGCGATGATTGCTAGTTTAAATGACTGTAAGCAATTCACATTAAATATGATGGAATCTGGTGTATTAACTGGAACTGGGAATGAATTCTTTAAAGTGGGTCCTGCTAAATTGTTTACAGATGGGAGTAGTACTGGTCCGACTATTGCTACCCGTGAAGGTTATACAAGTAATCCCGACGATCATGGAATCTTATATTACACCGAGGATGAAATTTATGACGTACTTGGTAAAGCACATGAATTAGGCTATCAAATTACTGTACATGCACAAGGTGATCAAGCAATTGAAGCGTATTTGAATGTTGTAGAACGTGCTTTAAAAGAAAATCCTCGTGAAAATCATAGACATCGCATTGAACACGCTGGAATTTCAAGCACTGATTTACAGCAACGAATGAAAGAGTTAAAGATGATTCCAGTACCTAATCCACCATTTCCATATGAATTTGGTGAAAGTTATTTAACGAACTACGGTGAACGTACGGACTTTATGTACCCTGCACGAGACTTTATTGATCAAGGAATTATTGCTGCTGCTGGGTCAGACTCACCAGTTACAACCTACAATCCGTTTATTGGAATTCATGAAGCGGTTAATCGACTCACTGCCGATGGAACTTCATTTGGTGAAAAGCAAAAAATAGATGTTCTTGAAGCCATTCGTCTATATACCTATAACGGTGCATATGCAAGTTTTGATGAGGATGTAAAGGGTAGTTTAGAACCCGGTAAATTAGCAGATATGATTGTACTTGATCGAAGTATTTTGAAAGCCCTTCCACAAGAATTAAAAGATATTCAAGTCGAATTAACAATACTAGATGGCGATATTCTTTTCGAACGTTCTAAAACAAAAATATAGTGATGAGGCTGGGGGACTCTAATGACAATAAAAATTTCAAGCTGTCAATTTGAATTGCAAAAAGTTGATAATTTCTCTACCTTTAAAGACCGAATTTTACATGCGTTCAATGATGTGCCACTTACAAGTGATTATGTGCTCTTACCAGAGTTATTCACGATGTCTTTACTTACAACTTATAACAATTACGATCAATTCACAGAAAAAGATAATGAGAAATTAGGTTCCTTTTTAGATGATTACCTTGAATTTTTTAATAATCTTTCACAGAAAAGAAAACAGATTATTATTGCAGGTTCTACAATTGAACCGACATATAAAGGAAATTATAATACGACCTATATCTTTGATGGAGAGGGCAATGTATTAAAACATCGGAAGACACATATTTTCCCTGCTGAATCTGCTTGGAACACTATTGAGGGAGATGAATTAGAAGTTTTCAAAATTGGGCCAGTAACATTTGGTATTGCCATATGCTATGAAATAGAGATTCCAGAAATTGCACATATATACAGTCAAAAAGGTGCCGATATTATCTTTTGCCCTTCATATACGTTCTCTGAATATGGTTTCTGGAGAGTTCGCCATTGTGCTCATGCACGAAATATTGAAAACCAACTCTATGTCGTTCATTGCCCTACGATTGGCGAAATCCAAGGACCTATTCAAAACGGATTTGGGACTACCGCTATTATTGGACCTGCTGATTTACCTTGGACAAAAAATGGCGCAATTGCAGAAACTACTAGTAAATTAAGTACTGTTATTACAGCTGAACTTTCTCTTGAAGATCTTTACGAGAATCGTAAAAATGGGGCTGCAACAACTTATAAAGATCGTATCCGTAGAAAAGACATTTATTCATTATGAAGCAGACTTATTCTCGTTAAACTGAGGGTTACACTACTTTTTTGTAAGATAAAAAAGAAATTCAAAGGAGGATTATATGAAAAACATTAAACTGTTATTGGTGATACCGTTTATTGGAATGTGCTTATGTTTGCCCTTTGCAAATAAAATAGAGCCTTATATTGTTGGTTTACCGTTTCTCCTGTTCTGGATTATCTTATGGATGATTTTATCGTCATTAGTGTTAGCGATTGTGTATAAGTTGGATCCTGAAAACCAAGGAGGCGATGAATAATGAATATAGCTTTACTGATTATCTTTGCATTTGCATTGATTGCTCTTTTCCTTGGTATCCGAGCAACACATGGAAAAAAAATGAATGTCAATGAATTTGCTGTTGGGAATAAGGGTTTTGGTACATTATTCATTTTCCTACTAATCGCAGGAGAAGTTTATACTACTTTTACATTCCTGGGTGGTAGTGGTTGGGCTTATTCGAATGGAGCTGCTGCTTTTTATGTACCTGCATATATTTGTTTAGCATATGTTTTATCTTATTGGATTGCACCAAAGATTTGGAACTATGCTAAAGATCATCATATTATTTCACAACCAGAATATTTTGCTTCCCACTATAAAAGTCCGATATTAGGATTAGTTGTATCATTTCTGGGTGCTATCGCATTGATTCCATATATAGTTATACAATTAAAAGGGTTAGGTATTATTGTTTCGGAGGCTTCCTATGGAGGGATTAGCCCAATTATGGCTAGTACTATTGGTGCCATAATTATTACAATTTATGTTACCATTTCAGGTATACATGGCTCTGCTTGGACAGCTGTATTAAAGGATATCATGATATTAGGAGTCATTGTATTTTTAGGAATTTATATTCCATACCATTATTTTGGAGGTGTACAACCTCTATTTGAAGCTGTAGAAAAAATAAAACCGGAAAGCTTAACTCTCGCTAGTTCTGGATTAAGTATTTCATGGTTTGTCTCAACCATTATATTAAATGCGTTCGGATTCTATTTATTACCAAACTCCTTTTCAGTAATATTATCATCTAAGAGTGCAAAAGCATTGAAGAAAAATGCCATTACCTTACCTTTATACACTCTATTACTCTTATTCGCATTTTTCATTGGTTTTGCAGCCATTATAGAGATTCCAGGATTACAAGGGGCTGAAGGAGATTTATCTTTACTCCGATTAACGATTCAAACATTTGACCCTTGGATAGTAGGTGTTGTCGGTGCTGCTGGGTTATTAACTGCTTTAGTACCCGCATCTGTCATGTTAATGTCTGCTTCAATTGGATTAATGACAGGATTTTACAAGCTTGTGAAACCAAAGGCAACAGATCGACAACAGTTATTTGCTTCAAAAATATTTGTGTTTGCTATTATATTGGTGGCATTCATCTTCACGATTACTGGAGGGGATGCACTAGCAATCTTAAACATTATGTCATACAGCTTAATAACACAACTTGTTCCAGCACTCCTATTTAGTTTCCAGAAAAATCGCATTCTTAACAAAATCGGTGCAATGGCAGGAATTTTAACCGGTGTAGGAATCGTACTTTATGGTGCCATAACATCACATAAACTAATTGACTTTTTCCCGAACATCCCACACGTAATTAATGACATCAGCACAGGAATGATTGCTGTTATTATTAACTTTGCAGTAGCTATTGTAGTAAGCTTTGCAACCAATCATTTAGTTACGGAAGAGAAGAACGATATTAAAACACTTGTAGCATAAAAATGACTTGATAAATAATTTATTATATAAAATTAGACGTTTATTCTAATGTGAATAAACGTCTTTTTCTAATACAATATATTATTTTTTCTAAATCATATTTTCTGATTATTGAACATCAAACTTAGATACAACTCAATAATTTTTTCTATTGTTTTTCCTGCACTAGTATGAATAAGTAGAAAACCCCTTTAACCGGTTAAAAGGTGTATAGAGGTTTTTGTACTTGCATATGTATTATGCAACGAAAGGTTTATTCATTTTCATTAAGCCGTAGATATAAAAGAATAGTCCGAATGTAATGAACGATAAAATAATATAAAGTACTGCTTTCCCAGTTTCACCAGTCCAACGATAGAAGAGGCGATAAGTGAAATACAAAGTAAAGCCAATAAGACCTAATGAGGCAATTATACCTAGAAACGGAATAAATGAAACAAGAATTAATCCAACGTAAATAAGAACATACTTTTTCGCTGCTCTACGAACAGTTGCGTTATCTTCACCCTTTGCCGTTAATAAGAAAACGCTATAAATATTAATAATTGGAATCCAAGCGATATAAGCTAAATCGCTAAAGCCATTTATTTTAGATGCCTTATAATAAATGAGTGAATTAATAACATAGCTTGCAATACTCAACACAAGGAAAATTAACATAATAATGAGAAATAAACCACTGAAGGCCGCATCGAAATCATCGTAATAATAAGAATTATACATAAGAAAACCTCCTTTCTAAAAAAATTCTTCATAATAATAACAATACTAAAGTCATAAATCTACAGTTAATAATATCCGGTATTTAATGTTAATAATATATTTACGCTATTTTATTAGATGTGAGTATTATATAGATGGTGAATTTTTGATAAAAGATTGACTGAATCAAAAAAAAGGGTTGGCAAACTAGTAAAGGATTCAACTAATATTTATTGGAAAGAAAATAATCTCGTAAAAATTAGAGTATTCTATTTCACTGATTTGTATTAGATGTCACATAAAATCAGTGCTTGTACAAGACTGCTTAGTAATTTATAAGAAATCTCCTTGGTGAATATATGAAAATCAATATAAAAATGTAAAAAATATACTTGGTAATATTGATATAATAGTTTTTGGGAATTTTTGTTTTTTATTAAGTGAAAGAATATGAGAATAGGGGAGTTTGTGTTGCTAATTATTTTTTTTGTATTGATAGTTTTAAGCATATACCTTATGGAAAGGAATTATCGGGAAAGTGTCTATTATAAACAGACAAAAAATAATTTCTTTGCAGTTAAAACAAATATAGGGAGAAATGGGGAGTACTTAACATCGAAAATTATTGAGAAGCATGCCTTACAAAGTCATAGGCAATTATTAAATGTATATGTTCCAAAGAAAAATTCAGATGAATTAACGGAAATTGACCTTCTTTTTATTGATCGAACGGGTCTATATGTGATTGAGTCAAAAAACTATAGTGGTTGGATTTTTGGCAATGAAACACAACAGCAATGGACACAAACGATGCCGAATAAGAAAAAGTATAAATTTTTCAATCCGATCCGTCAAAATGCTACGCACATCCGTGCTATTCAAGCTTTCTTAGAACTTCCAGATGAAGCAATTCATTCAGTCATTGTCTTTAGTGAACGCTGTACATTGAAAAAAGTGGCAGTAACTTCCCAAAATGTTCATGTTATAAAACGAGAGAGTTTAAGACGTTTTATCCAAACACAAAAGCAAACTGCAAGACAGCTTTTCACTCAAGACGATATTCAAACAATTTACAATAAGCTTGTGCCTCAAATGCAAGTATCCAATGAAATCAAAAAACAACATATTCAAACGATTCAGCAGAAATACGGGAAATAATCGTACGTAAAAAGGGGACGGTTGGCATGCCAATATACAATAAATTAGTACGTGATTTAATTCCTCAAGTAATTGAAGCAGGGGGTAAAACATGTAGCATAAGAGTATTAGAACAAGGAGAACATTTAGAAGAAATAAAGGTGAAAATGCAAGAAGAAGCATTAGAGTTTCTGGAGGCAACCTCTCCAAAGGAGGCTATTGAGGAACTTGCGGATATTTTAGAATTAGTACATACAGCTTTACAAATGTACGACGTGTCCTACGAACAATTAGAACAAATACGTACTCAGAAGAAGAGGCAACGCGGAGGATTTTTAAAAGGTATATATTTAATAGAGGTGAAGGAGTAGGGAGAAGCGGAAGCTGAGCTTTTTTGAATGGGCGTAGGTTCTGAAAATCTTAAACCACGAGAATTAGTTATTGCCGAAAAGACAGTAATGTTAAGTTATCATTACTACCTAATTCAGTTGTTTTGTTAATTTACCACGCAGAAAAATTAGCATGACAACATTAGAAGCCGATAATTTTGTACTGGCAGTGTCCTGACTATGATTTAAAGATTCAGCGGATGTCACGGAATCGTAAAGGAGTTCTTTGTGCAAGCAAAAAGAACTCCTTTACGATTCTAGATGCAATTATGCAGAGGCAAAATTGATATCTGAATGTAGTTCCTAGGCTTTATTTACAGCCGAAGAGATTGCATGTTATATTGCATGTAGCAAAATTTGTAAAATATTAGGTGGAAGGGCGCGTAGAAATTGAAAAAAGAAGTTCGTACATTGATGTTGTTGAGTATTTTCGCACTATCTGGATGTGGTTTAGATAAGTCTAAAACAGTTACACAAGAGACAGTAAAGGATGCTAATGAACAGGTAACAACGCAGTCGGAGCAAAATAATGATACAAAATTGATTGGGGCTTCCGATGATGAAAAAGTAAAACTTTACGCACTTAATGAAGCAAAAAATGAAATAAAAAGCGTTACTTTGGATATTAATGGTAAACAAAAAAGCTTTGACTGGGAAATCCCTGATACAGGAACTAAACCCCAGCTATTCTATACTGATCTTACAAATGATAGTAAGGAAGAAGCTGTAATTATAATCCAAACTGGACGAGGAACAGGATTAGATAACTATGATATTCATATTATTAATGCTGAGGATTTATCGGAGATTAAAGTACAAAGTTATGAAGATATTGTTGCCAATGAAATTAAATCAAATGTTGTTAAAAATGATGATGGTACATTAACGATTACAGCTAAAGCGCAAGGAAAAGAATCTAAATTTGATTATGATTTTGATCCAGCACCAGATTTCAATCAAGATAAACTTGCTTTCGGCGGTGTAGTTATTTATTCGTTGGAGAATCAAAGAATAAAATTAAACATCCCTGGGTCTGTCGGAGTATCCCCAACATATGTGGTTGATTTCAATATCACATATAAATTCGATAGTACCAAGAATGAATTCATTGTTGATCAAATTGAAATTATACCTATTGAAAAAAATAAAAGCTGACCATAATTTAAATTGTACCCTTAGTAAAGAGAATTTTAAAAAAGCTCTAGGCAACTTGAAGAAGATGATGTCTGTATGCAGGTGTCATCTTTTTTTGATTCCATTATCACGGTATTTCTGAGCTCATACTTATAAATCTACGGTCATAAATTATCGCTTTTTTTTAAGGAAGAACATAGAAAAATGCAGACTAATAACTAAATGTTCACTATTCAGATTTCACGATCTAATTCTCAGTAAGTGTAATTATTTCAGGCGTTGTCACGTTTGATAATTCTATTATTTCAAGATATAGTTCAATTACAGATATAGTTAAGGAGGAATTCAAATGGCAGAAATTAAATACGAAATTATTGAAACGATTGCGGTATTATCGGAGGGCAATAAAGGCTGGAAAAAAGAATTGAATTTAATTAGCTGGAATGATCGTGAACCGAAGTACGATATTAGAGATTGGTCGGAGGATCATACAAAGATGGGGAAGGGTGTTACGTTATCGATGCCTGAACTACAGCTTTTGAAAGAGTCGTTAGCTAAACTGTCAGATTAAGGTTAATATACAGGGGACTCTTTAGTGTTGTTTTAGAATAATTACGTAAGTCGGGATCATGCTCATGAAGAGATAGATGGAGAGTATAGACTTTCACCTGACTAGGTGGTAAAAACATAAGTAGCAATTTTTAATTTTCTGAGGATTTTCCATAGAATATATTTCGTAAAATTGTTAGACTAACAATAGCAACAATTCATAATGCAGGTGGCGGCTGAACTCCCTTTTGAAAGGGGGTGAGGCGGATGACAGTATTTGAAGCATTCAGTTTGATTGTACAGAGTAGCCTTTTGCTAATTGCAGTACTTACACTGATGCTCAGCATTATTGTCTCTCAAAATAAAAAGAAATAGCCACCCTGCCGGCTAAGTAAGGTGGCGATTTCTACAACTTTAACTTGGTCAGCCGCTATGGTTGCGGCATGATTGTTGCTTTGACTGGATGTTGACGCATCCAGTCTTTTTTATTCTATATTTAGTGTATCATATTTATTCTAAAAAGAACATTTTATCATCATTCAGAGGCGTTTCACGCCGACTGAATGATGAAAAAGCGCGCTGGTAGATGTCACGGATTGTTTATCTGTGCGAAAGCGACAGCTATAATTACATAAAAGCGTAAATGATACAGTCTTTAATCCCGATTAAATGAATTTTGCAATGTCATTTAGCGCTAAACGAGATGAGCCGTAAGCTGGTGCTGCAGCTTTTCCAATAGCGATTAAGACGATTGGCACTAGATTATCTGTTAATTCAAAGTGCTTCGCAAAAGCCTCTTTATTGAAGCCACCCATTGTAACAGTATCATAGCCCATATCTTTTGCTAAAAGCATGATTTGCATAGAAATTAAGCCCGCATCAAATGTAGCAATATTTTTTAGAATTTCTTCAGGAAGGTTTGGATAGAGCTTTAATGAATTTTCTATCATCATATTTTTTGTTGCCTCATCCATATAGCCAAGCTCGAAGTTTTTTGTATAGACTTCCTCTACATTATTGTACATTGCAGTATCACCTAATACGGCAATGATGGCAGAGGCGGTTTCTACTTGCTCCTGGTTATTAGCAATCAAACGTAGTTCTTTTTTTACTGCCTCATCTTGGATCACTAAAAAGCGCCAAGGTTGTAAATTGCTTGATGATGGAGCGGTTGTCGCCTCTACAAGTAATTCCTCTAATTCAGCTTGAGGAATTTTAAAATTTGCCTCATACTTACGAACAGATTTACGATCGTGCATTACTTTATTTATATAACTTTTAGTTGTAGTCATCGTTAAGAAAATCTCCTTTATATTTATGATATTTTACTATACGATATTCTTTTTTGAATTCCAAGTAAATTGCTCGAATTAGAGAGTTTTGATTAACTTCTTTCAGCGGGTTTCCAATACCCGCTGAAAGAAGTTAAAGCCTCCGGCGGATGTCACGGAATCGGAAAGGAGTTCAATATAGGATGTTAGCCTAAGATCATCGCATCCATGCGATAACGGCTAACTGACCTGCATCGGTAAAACGCCACGTCCTGTGGCATTACCGAAATGACCGACATCGTGTCGGCCCTCACGCAGGCCTGAGCACAAAGCCGATTCCTGACGCAATTATGCCGAGGCATAATTGATTATTGTTACTTAAATTTAAATGCTTCAAAGTCAACGCTTATATCTTTATTGCGGGATTTCAATTGCTTGGCAAAATGTTTTAGCATTTTTTCAGGGCCACACATAAAAATACTTGTTTGCGCTGATACTGAAAAATTATCAAATGATAACCTGTCCATTTGGGCGGTGTCAATAAAATTCACTTTGAATTGTTGATTAGTTTCTGCATATTCCTGTAAAAAATCTTTATAGATAGCATTGTTTTGACCATGATAAGTGTAAAATAACTCAATATCACGATCGATGGGCTGTGATTGCAAATAAGATAAAAATGGAGTAATGCCTATACCACCAGCTATCCAAACTTGTTGTTGTGTTCCATTTTCAAAGTTTAAATGACCATAAGGACCATCAAGTGTGACTGGTGTATTCAGTTGAACTGAATCATATACTTTTTTTGTGAAATCACCAATCGCCTTTATAGTGACAAATAATTTTTTTCCATCGCCACCTGAAATTGAAAAGGGGTGTGGTGCCTTTTCTATGCCATCTTGCAAAATCTTGATAAAAATAAATTGTCCATGACGAAATGGTAATTTTTTATCAAGTGTTAGCTCCAGTTCAATAACATTGGAACCCGATTTTTTGATCCCCGTAATGTTGCCTGTATATTTAAAAAACATATCCTGATACATCGTCAACATATATAATGCTGACATAAATCCAATAGTTGCAGTTATTGCTGTGAAAATTCCTAAAGGTGTAGGCTGCAATAAATCGTATCTGCTGGAAAAATAGGCATGATAAATTCCAAATGTATAAGGGATAAGCATTAACCGATGAAAGATCCGCCAGTGTTCATATTTTAGAAATTTAGCAAAAAGCGCAATTACAATTAGCGCTATGAAACCATATTGCCCAAGTGATCCTAGTTCTTTCGCAAATTCGCTAAGTGAAGTTCTTTGTACTTTATCCCAGTGGGGAACAAGACCTTGTAATTGCCCATGAATAACCACTAATACTAGTGAAAGTATTGCTAAATATTTATGATAAAAATAAACATTTTCTAGCCCATGGAACCAACGCTCAAAAATTTTCATTCTTGTTGCTAACAAAAAGACAAGAAAGAAGCCTGTAATGGCCATGCCCCCAATGATGTGACTGAGCCTGTTAACTGCCTGGATAGGCTCTATAGGTGTAGCAAAATACCACAATAAAGCACTACTACTCATTATTAGTATGATAAACAAAATCCCTTTGATAGATTTCATAAATAACCTCCAATATTCATTTTTATCTCTAATCATCTTACATATACAATGAGAACCTGAAATGTTTCTGATATTTTTAATTTTATATGAGAGTTTTTTGTCTACAAATGAGTAGGTGTTATAAAGGGACTGTACGTTCGGAATATATGTTCCCTTTTGCGCTGGGGTGTGTTAAATTAAGAAGGTTAAAAAATATAAAGACATAAGGAGCAGAAGTAAATAATGCAAGGGAATACACATATTGTTGGAGGCATCACTGCAAGCCTTGCTTTTGCACAAATTTCTAATGATAATCCGCTTGTTTTAGTAGGAGCAGGCGTTATCGGTGCATTACTTCCAGATATTTGCCATGGAGGCAGTAAAATCGGGAGGAAGTTCCCCATCATTTCAAAGATTGTCAATACTCTGTTTGGACATCGTTCCTTTACACATAGTTTGCTTTTTTTATTTCTAGTTGGGATGCTACTGCATACATTTATACCTTACGAATCCATTTCACTAGGTATTTTATTAGGGATGGCAAGTCATGTTTTACTTGATATGGGAACAAAAAAGGGTGTTAAGCTGTTCTTCCCAGTTTCCATTTCAGTACGTCTACCACTTACTACAAAAACGGGAAGTAAAACTGAAAGAGTAGTGTTTATGTTGTTAACGATGCTTTCAGTCTTTTTTAGTTATGAAATTATTTTTAAGCTTATTGATACTGTATAAGCAAAGGGATCCAATACGAGAGTGAGATGCTCCTTCTTAGGTAAACAGAAAAAAATCTGTTTATCTAAGGGGAGTATTTTTTATTCATTCAGCAGTGAACGTTCGTCACTGTCTACTAAAAGGGGATATTTCATTATGAAGAATTTTTTGGAGAAGTTTCACTGTTGAAAGAATTGCTCATTAAAAAAGCTTCGTCGGAGATGTAGCTTTACGTCGCTAGAGTCTTTACTTACAGCCGCATTTTGCTGTATTTTCATGGAGAGTTTTTTCAATACCAAAAATTTTAATCTGGTTGTTGACCTTTGTGTAACACAAACCTTTATAGTCAATATTAACAGAAAAATGAATATTCAGAAGATTAAAATTACGAAGGTGGATGGGGGAGCTATTATGAAACGACAAACATTAATGCGAACACTGACTTTGTCTCAAGTTGTATTTTTAGGGATTGCATGGAATAACCCGATGGTATTCTTCAATACATACGGAATCGCAACTGTCACTTCCCAAGGTGTCATTATGGGGGCGTATATTATCGCTTTTCTTGCAATCCTGTTCACGGCCTTTAGTTATGGAAAGATGGCAAAAGCATTTCCAATAGCGGGATCGGCATATACATTCACACAAAAATCAATTCACCCACAACTTGGGTTTCTTATCGGTTGGACAATCATGTTGGATTATATGTTGACACCAATGGTCACTTGTTTAATGTCTACTGTTTTTTTAAATGCAATGTTCCCTGGAGTCCCTCACGCCCTGTGGATTATCCTATTAACTGCAACTATTGTAATACCTAGCATCTTGGGTGTTAAGTTCACCGCATCCACTGGTAAGATTTTTGTTATTGCACAAGTCATATTTGTTTTCATTTTCTGGATTTTGACGATCAAAAGTTTATTGACGGGTGTAGGATCAGGTACACTTTTCTCTATTCAACCTTTGTTCAATGCAGAAATTAAATTGCCAGTGATTTTGGCAGGAGCTTCAATTCTTTGTTTTAGTTTTCTTGGCTTCGACTCTCTTACTACATTGTCTGAAGAAACAATCAATCCTGAAAAAACAATTCCTAGAGCGATTATCATCATGTTGTTGACAATTGGTGTCCTCTATATCGGATCAGCTTATTTGGCACAATTGGTTCACCCCGGATTTACCTTTGAAAACACAGATTCGGCAGCTATGGAAGTTGTCTATTTGGTCGGCGGGAATATGTTCAAATCCATATTTGTTACCGCAGTAATTTTAGGGAATTTCTCATCTGGTGTTGCCTCGACAACAAGCGCATCCCGCGTGTTGTATGCAATGGGGCGAGATTCTGTACTGCCAAAAAAAATATTTGGACATATCCATTCACGCTTTAAAACACCGTCAACTGGAATTATTGTTATTGGAATCATTTCATTGCTCGGTATCGTACTGACACTTGATCAAGTCATTAAGTTTATTAATTTTGGAGCACTTATTGCTTTCGCGTCTGTTAATTTATCTGTCATCGCCCATTACTTTATTCGGAATCGTAAGCGTTCTTCTTTCAATGAATATATGCGTTATCTGGTTATGCCACTAATTGGTGCAGGCTTTACGCTTTGGCTATGGTCTCACTTAGAGTTGGATGCATTGATTCTTGGAGGCATCTGGATGGCAATTGGCTTAGGGTACCTAATATATATGACGAAGTTTTTCAGACAGGGATTGCCTGAATTCAATTTCGATAAAGAGATTATTCCTGAAAATGTACTTGTAGAAGACATAAAAATGTAAAGGCTTACATGAAAGATTCTCGTGTTATTTGCAGGTGGGAAATGCAATTGAAAGGGGTGAGGTTATTCACGGAAAGGCTGAATTTCGAAAATGAGAACAGCTTTTATTCAAGGTTATGAAACTCCTACCACTTATTGTAATCTCTTGTTTTGTAGGAGAGGTTAAATGTGCATTTAAATAAAATATGGCTAATTAATTGGGAGGTTAGTATAATGCTAAACTTGAAATTGTTTATTAATGGTAAATGGTCAGATTCTGTGAACGCGGAAAAACGTAATATTATCAACCCAGCAAACAACGAAGTGATTGCTAAGGCGTCGAGAGCAAGTGTTGAAGAAACGCGGGATGCCATTGATGCAGCACGTTATGCATTTGATTCAGGTATTTGGTCAGACATACCGGCTTCTGAAAGAGCATCCTATTTATTCAAAATTGCGGATAAACTTGAGGAGAATGCATCTGAGCTGAGTACACTTGAAATGTTGAATACAGGAAAACCTCTTAGGGAAGCGGAGTTCGATATTGGGGATGCTGTGAATTGCTTCCGATATTATGGTGGCCTCATCACTAAAGCAAACGGTCAAACGTATTCCGTTGCCGATCCGGTACAGGGGTTAATTGTTCGTGAACCTGTAGGTGTATGTGGTCTGATTGCTCCTTGGAATTTCCCATTATTGACAGGAGCGTGGAAAATTGCGCCTGCGCTTGCGGCGGGAAATACAATTGTGTTCAAGCCATCGGAATTAACACCTATTACTACGATTAAGCTCTTCGAAATTCTTGAAGAAGTAGGGATTCCAGCAGGCGTTGCGAATTTGGTGACAGGAGGAGGTTCAACTGTCGGTAATGAATTGGCTGAAAGCGATAAAGTCGATATGGTTTCATTTACTGGCAGTACAACAGTAGGTAGATCGATCATGAAAGCAGCATCAGGAAATATTAAGAAAATTGCACTCGAATTAGGTGGTAAATCGCCGAATATCGTCTTCGCTGATGCAGATTTTGAAACAGCAGTCGACTATGCGCTTTATGGAATATTTATGAACGCAGGTCAAGTATGTAATTCCGGATCACGCTTGCTCCTTGAAGAAAGTATCCATGACAAGTTCGTTGAAAGCTTGATTAGTAAAGCGAAAAAAATACGTGTCGGGCGGGGTGATGATCCGGCGACTCAAATGGGTGCTCTTGTCGGCGAAGATCATATGAACACAGTGCTAAATTATATTCAAATTGGTATCGATGAAGGTGCGAAATTGGTTTGTGGCGGTAAACGGATTACAAGCGCTGGACTTGATCGTGGTTATTTTGTCGAGCCGACAATATTTGTAGATACAACGCCTGATATGAAAATTGTCCAAGAGGAGATATTCGGTCCTGTGCTAGTTGTTCAAAAGTTTAAAGATGAAGCGGAGGCTATCAAGCTCGCAAATGATACGCCATACGGTCTTGCAGCTGGAGTGTTCTCTCAAGATGGTGCTAAAGCTTTACGGGTTATTAAAAAAATTAGAGCAGGTATTACTTACATTAATGCATACAATCTTGCTTACAACGAAGCCCCATGGGGAGGATATAAGCAGAGCGGCCTCGGTCGAGGATTAGGTACTTTCGGTTTGGATGAATTTTCGGAAGTGAAACAAATAAATATCAATTTAGAAGTCAGTCCTACCAATTGGTTTGAAAGTTGACGAACAAAACAAAGTGAATCTCGTAAAAGAAAAACGTTGAAAAATTGAAAGGGGAAATGTTTAATGGTATGGGATTTTAATTTTAATTTACCGACTTCTATTGAGTTTGGTAACGGGACAGTTAACAATGTCGGGAAAAGAGCGAAAGAGCTAGGTGGTAAAAAGGCGCTGATCATTACTGACAAAGGGCTTGCACAAACGGGGATTTTAAAAAGGGTAACAGATTCATTAGAACAGGAAGGGATTCCTTATCTTGTTTATGATGAAATTACACCGAATCCGAAAGACGTAGATTGCGTAAAAGCCTATGAACAATTCAAAGACGAAAATATCGATTTGTTGTTAGGTCTTGGTGGTGGAAGTTCAATGGATACTGCTAAAGCAATCGGGGTACTTTTTACACATGAAGGGGAGCTTAAAGATCGCTATGGTTTCAATCTGTTGGAGCGCGATATTACACCCCTTATTTGTATCCCAACTACTTCGGGGACTGGTAGTGAGGTGACGACAGGGTCTGTTATCACAGATACGGTCACTAAACAAAAAGAAGCTATACTTGATATAAAATTAGCGCCGAAATTGGCAATTGTGGACCCTGAATTGACGCTGTCTTTGCCTAAATCAATTACTGCTGCTACTGGAATGGATGCATTGACGCATGCAATTGAAGCTTACACGAGCAATATTTCTGAACCGATTTCTGATGCACTCAGTCTTTATGCGATTGAAATCATTGCTAAGTATCTTCCACTCGCTGTAGAAAACGGTAACAATTTAGAAGCAAGGCAAAACATGCTTGTAGGTAGCTTGATAGCAGGTATGGCGTTTACGCACGCCGACCTAGGTGCTGTGCATGCAATGGCTGAACCGCTTGGCGGGCTGTATGATACACCACATGGAGTGGCAAACTCTATCTTCCTTCCTCATGTATTTGAATATAATATTCCGTCCAATCCGGAAAAACATGCGACAGTTGCTTTGAAACTTGGAGCGACCGCGGAAGGGAAGACATTGGAGGCAATTGCCCAAGAAGGTGTTGTATTGTTGCATGAACTTGCAAGTAAAATTGGCATACCGCAATTCCGAGATTTAGATAATGTTGACCCTAAAGATTTCGAATTTCTTGCTGAAGGGGCATTCAAACATTTGTGTACAATTACAAATTCTCGTCAATTATCGAAAGATGACTACTTGAAATTGTTCCAAAAAACTTATGAGATGAAAATAAAACATTCATATAATTAACCTTACGAAACGCTAAAGGGTTCCAGATCATAACGTGAGATTTAATGATAGCGGGGGGAATAATCATGGTTAATCACGATGAGAAACAATTTTTGAATTTGCCATTTACAGGAATATGTACGTTTGGTAAATATCCGATTTGCACAGATTTGGACGAGTTGGATGCCGATGTAGCGGTCATAGGGGTACCAAATGATATGGGTACCCAATGGAAATCAGGTGCAAGAATGGGACCGAGGGGAATTAGGGAAGGTTCGACGCTATACAGTTTCGGGTTAGAAGGTGCTTATGACATTGAAAATGATATCATGTATCTCGGACCAGATTGGAAAGTGGTGGATTGCGGCGATGTTGATATGGTACATGGAGATCTAATGCAATGTCACGAAAATACAGAAGAAGCGATCCGTAAAATTGTTTCAAAAGGAGCAATGCCAGTAGTTTTAGGAGGAGACCATTCTATCACGGCTGCGGTAGGAAAAGGATTAAATGAAATAGGTCCATTTCATATCATTCAAATTGATGCACATCTAGATTGGGCAGATCACCGCTCAGGAATGCGCTATGGCCATGGGAACTGCATACGCCGTCTATCGGAGATGGATCATGTACAGAAAATATTCCAATTAGGTATTCGTGGAATTAGCAGTAGTAAAAAAGAGGATGTTGATGCTGCAAGAGATTATGGTAGCGTCATTCTATCACCACGCCAAATGAGAAAAATGGGAATTGAAGAAGTGCTGGAACAAATCCCAGCAGGAGAAAGATATTATGTGACGATTGATATTGATGGATTGGATCCATCAATCGCACCGGGGACTGGTACTCCTTCCCCAGGCGGCCTTCTTTACGATGAAGTAAACGAATTATTGGAAGGTATCGCAAAACGGGGAGATGTGATTGGATTCGACTTAGTCGAAGTGGCGCCTCCTTATGATCCAACCGGTATAACGCAGCAAGTAGCGGCTCGCATCATGCTAGATTTGCTCAGCTATGTTTTAAAAGAGAAAGAGAATAGAAGGCTAGCACAAGAAAAGTACACAATACAGGATAGTTGTTGAATTGAAATAAAGCGTTCAGAAATGTACTTGACAAATAGTCAGAAAAGATTGCATAGTTTGAATTAGAGGTTCGTAAAAAATTTTAGCTGAATATTCTTTCGGATTAAGAAGGTATGCTATTTGGAGAAATAAAAGTAGGCGAGAAAATAATTCAGGATATAACGAATCACTTATTTTATAAAGTTTATTGAGTGTGTGGTAAACTAATCAAACCTGAAAATTTTTGAATTTGGTAAGTTTTTCTATACTCCTGCGATAAAAATTTTAGCAGTCTATAAATTTTTTAGGAGGTAAGCAGATTGAAAGAAAAACTGACTATCGGTGAAATGGCAAAGCTGCGAGGATTGACTTCGGAGACCTTACGCCACTATGATCGGATTGACTTGTTCAAGCCACAATATATCGATTCACATTCCGGATATCGATACTACTCCATTTTTCAGTATGAAATTTTGGGTACCATTAAAGAACTAAGGCAACTTAGGATGACTACAGATGAGATCAAGGAATATCTTAATGAACGCAATTTCAGTAAATCGTTAGATATTATGAAAACCAAACACGAAGAACTTGTTTCAAATCTGAAAGAATTGAATGAAATGGAAGAAAATATCAGGGGAAAGATTGCCTATTTGGAACAGGTGGAAAGAGAAAATGAGCTTCAGAAAGTCATATTCCGCGAAATGAAAAGCAGGCGATTACTTACCTTGCATGAGAAAATCAATAATAACTTTGAACTTTGTTATGGTGTCTTGAATTTAGAGAATATGCTTACGGAGAAGACACCCATTCTTGCTACCAACAGACTTGGCATTATTATCGAAGAAACGAATCTAAAATTGGAACGTTTTGAGGAACCTTCCACTATTTTTATTGTGGCAAAAAATAAGGAAGATATTCCGAATACATATCAATTGACGATTCCAGGAGGATTATTTGCATGCATCCGTTACAATGGAGAATTATTGTCGAGTCGTAGCGAAAGTTTAAGAAAAATACTTCAATATCTTAAAACAAACAGCTATCAGATTACTGGTGACGCATTGCAAATCATGCATCTTGATATTACGATTACGGATAAACCGAATGAGATCACCTTTGAAATCCAAGTTCCTGTCCGAAAACTGTGATATATGACAAAAAATTCCTAAGAAATTATATTAACGAGAACAATGTTCAATTTATTGTACAAATTTTCTTGATAAACAAACATTGGTTTTGTAATAATGAACGAACTAAAGAGCGAGTAAACGGCTTAAGCCTATTGAAATAAAGGCTCAAGCCGTTTAAACATTTAATAATTCTCGATAGGTGGTTCATTTAAGTTAAGGCAACAGCTTTAGTCAGCCTGTACCTCTTCGACTGTTTGTTCTACTTCTGCTCGTGACATTTTTTCACGACCTTCTTGCATTGCCTTCAATGTTTTGTGTGCTAATGCAAGTGGTAATCGACAGAATAATAATACTGTACGTTTATTAATATCTTTCATATAAAGATCAGCTTTCGCAAGATTTTCCTCAGCATATGCAAATAAATCTTCGCGTGTCCAACCATCGGGAACGAAACTTACTCCGCGCTCATCCATATCCTCATGCTGATTGCGTAAAATATTGACTGCTTGGAGACCTCGGCCATAGCCAATAGCTAAATCGCGATCGGTTTGAATGTCTGCACCCCACGCCCAAAGCTCGGACAGCATTGTCCCAACAAGCCCTGCAACGTAGTATGTATAATCATCTAAATCCTCTCGCGTATGCACCTGCCAGTTTGCCTTTGCCCATTTCGCCATCCCAAATGCCATTTCACTCGTTGAAGCTTGGACAATATTACGTGAGCCTTCAGGACAAAACGTTAGCCAATCTGCTAAACGGAGAGCTACTTCAGGTAGCTGATCTGCATATGGCGCTAATAATGCTTCATAAGCTTCAGCATTAAATGGTTCCTTTAATAACTCGCTTGTTGCATTAAGTAAATCGAATTTTACATCATTGGAAAGGTTTTCATGATCCTCAATTTCATCTATAGCACGCATGGCTAAATATGCGGCTGCCACTGACAATTTTAAATCATTTTTTAAAAAAGTAATCGGTATATAAAAAGTGCGACTTGTTTCCTTTAAAACTTGCATCGCTTCTTTATAAAGTTTTTTTTGATCTTTCACTTGTATTCCTCCGTTCAAATGGTAACACATCTATAGTATATCGTATCGTAAAAGTGATGAAAGATAAAACAGATTGTTCAATTTATATTCAACTATTTTCAAATGGTATAGATTAAGACAAAGAGAGGGAAGATTTAGTTTCACATGACATACGTTTTCACAAAATGATATCCAACTTTTTAATTTTAACGGAACGCTTTTCAGGAATTATCGTACAACTTTTAAATTTTATCGATATCCACCTACTAGAATGCTATAAAAGTGATAATGCATCGAGTGTCATTGCATTTCCACTTCTTTTGTTTTTATAGTAGAATAATGTTAAAGTTATAAAAATGCGACGAAAATCGTGTGATTAATAGAAAAAATTTGATATTTTTCGTCTTTTTTTCATGAAAGTTTGCTAAGTTATTGCACATTTATTTCAACAGCGTTAAAGTTTAGGAAGGACAAAAATACAACTTCACTTTTCGAGTAATTGCTGCTGATGCCTTCGCTTTCGGTACAGAAATACAATACATCGGATTTTGGCACAATTACTCCTTGCAAAATCCGTGACATTTGTGGAGGCATGAACGTTATTCAACTGGCTTCTAAACGCCACTTGAATACAAGCAAAATCTAGTATATATCTCTCCATCTGAAATAGAGATTGTACGTAAAGTCAAAGGAGAATGGTATGCCAAAGGCTATAGGTATTGATGCAGGCGGAACATTGACAAAAGTTGCTTATTTAGATGAGCATAATGAGCTCGTTTTAATAACTTTCCCGTCAAATGATTTGCTTGCTGTGCAGAATTGGATTATTAATCATCCAGATATTGAGGATATTGGTGTTACGGGAGGGCGTACAGAACAATTACTGGATGTCATCAAAACAATGAAATCGATTCATTATATAGTAGAGTTTGAAGCCACATTGAAGGGCGTTCGATTTTTATTGCATAAAGAGGGACACTTCTTCGAGCGAAGTATGATTACTAATATTGGTACTGGTACTTCAATTCATTATATGGAAGATAATACGCATATTCGTGTCGGTGGGACAGGCGTTGGTGGTGGAACATTGATTGGATTGTCAGCGCTTACAACTGGCATCACGGATTATAATGAAATAAGAGAACGGGCCTCTAAGGGTAATCGAGAAGAAATTGATTTACTTGTAAAGGATATTTATCAAGGGATGGACACACCTATTGATGGGAAATTGACAGCTAGTAATTTTGGGAAAGTTGGTATTACAGAGTCTGTCAAACATCCAACAGAAGATATTATCGCAACTGTACAAGGACTTGTCGGTGAGGTTATTACTACACTTAGTATTCAATATGCCGAAGCAAAAAATGCTCAACATATCGTTTATATCGGTTCAACTTTAAGTAATAATGATCATCTTACACGTGTTATTGCCAACTACACACGTACGAAAAAGCATACACCAGTCTTTATAAATGACCACGGTTTTTCAGGTGCAGTCGGTGCATTATTAAATATAACTGAATATACGATTGTCTAAATACAATGTACATTACTAATTAACATTAGTGATGTACATTTTTTTTATCTTCATTCAGTATAAGAGTTCTACCTATAAAGGTGGTGAGATGAATGCAGATGCGGATCCTTTTTCTGTAGCGAAAGCAAAGCGACAGCAGCAAATGTTTTCTGCGCGAAAGCGAAGCGTCAGCGGCAAATGTTTTCTGCGCGAAAGCGAAGCGTCAGCGGCAAATGTTTTCTGTAGCGAAAGCGAAGCTGCAGCTACAATTACGCCAAGGCGAAATTGATTGGACTGGAAACCTTTTAGTAATGCCTGCAGTAATCCCCAAAGCATAAAACCTTCTATCCTGAGCAAATTACATGTAGGAGGTGAATATCCGTGGCCAATAGAAACACCAATAGAAACAACAAAAACAGCAATAAAACAATGAATGTTAGAACGCATAATCCCTTTGATACCTACAAAAAAATAGACCTCGATAAATCAAATAGTAATAACAATAACCCGAATGACAACCTCAATGAAGAATTCGCTGCAGAGTTTGATGCGAAAGCCAAAAATAAAGATAATAAAACGAACCATAAGAAAAATCAACAGTCCAACAAAAACAAATAACCGAAATATGGGAGGTATAAATAATGGCAAAGAAGAGGAAAACAAGCTTTAAAAAGAAAAAGAAGGAAGATACACATAAAAGAAATGATCGTGAAGAATATTCAGCAGAATTTAATCAAGTAATTCATAACAATCCTCAACAACCAAAACAATCCAGTAAGAAAAGGTAACGAAAACTGCTCCTTAAGGTTGAGAATACTTAAGGAGCACTTATTTTTTGCTGTTTTGGCGACTTTATACCAAAAGAATATGAAAGGTTGATTAACTTGCGGAAATTTTGTGTGAAACTTGGCATTTTTCTTGTATTGTTTGCTGTATTCATAAACACCCCAACAATTTCTTATGCACAACAGGGAATACCAGCCCGTGCACAATGGGGAAATGTAGCGATAAAAGAGACAAAGGCAAAATACCCTCAAGCTAAAATTATCGATTATTTGCATGAGGGAAGCGAAGTTAATGAAGACTCTTCTATTGAAAAATTTAAGCTTTGGTTAAAACAAAGTGACAAGGAATTCGGTGTACATGTTCGGATCAAATATATAACGAATACTAATAAAGTAGTGAAAATTGAATTCCAAGAAACCACTCCATGAAATAAGAGGATGCCAATTTCAGGCATCCTCCTTCCGTTAGCTTTCTAGCTTTTGAATAAATTCTCTCATTAATCCAGGTAAATCTGGCCATGCATGACCACTGATTAAATTACCGTCTGTATGAAGATTAGCATCGATATACGTTGCACCTGCTACTTGAACTTCGGGCTTGCAGGCAATATAGGCTGTTAGTTCGCGTCCCTTCAGAACTTCTGGAATGGTCGCGAAAATTTGAGCTGCGTGACATACTGCAGCGATTGGTTTATTTGTTTCAAAGAAATGGCTAACTAGTGCTGGAACATGCTCATTTAAACGAATGTATTCTGGCGCTCGACCACCAGGAATGATGAGTCCGTCAAATTGTGCCGGATCTACGTCCGCAAAGGATGAATGTGCTTCTAATCCATACGCTGTACGCTCGATGTATGTATCGACCCCATCGACAAAATCGTGCAATACAGTCTGTAATTTCTTTGCGGATGGTGCTGCAATCGTTACATCATAGCCAGCCTCTAGACAACGGTAATAAGGATAAAAAATTTCTAAAGCTTCAACTGCGTCTCCTGCAAGTATTAATACCTTTTTCCCCATGCTTCCATCTCCTTTTATTATAATCTAGTAGCTAAATTCGACGTTTTCAAAAAATTTCCTTCTGATATTATTGAAATGCTGAAAGAAGTTGAGAATCGCTGATAAAAGAGTGAATCAAACGTCAGTCGACTGGAACATTGCTTCTAAATGCACTCCATCAAAACTTCAAACTACTTGCTTTACAATGAAAAAAATGAAGCGTATAGTATTTATTTAGCTAGGTAAATAAATTAGGAGGCGCTAACATGAATCCAATATTTCATGCTTTATTCCAAAAAAGTCGCTATTTAACGAATTGTTTAAATGAAGTACTGAAACAGCACAATTTGTATAGCTCACAATGGGCTATTTTATATTGCTTACATAATCATGGGCAAATGACATTAACACAAATTTGGAAATATTTAAACGTTGAGGCACCGAGTGTAACAAGAGCAATTACTCGACTCGAAACTTTAGGTTGGGTGCTGAGAATAGATGGTGAAGATAAACGTGAGAAAATCGTTACCTTATCACCATATGCAGAGGAAAACTTGCCTGCTATTACTAAAACCATTTTAGCTTTTGAGGAAGAAATGGTGGGGACATTAACTGTCGAAGAACAGCAGCAATTTATGATTTTATTGGACAAAATGAAAGGTTGATTGACATGCAGCAAGAGGGGAATACAAAAATATGGACGAAGCAGTTTATTAGTCTCTTTTTAACGAATATTTCAGTATTTTTTGTTTTCTATGGGTTGGTAACGACTTTGCCGCTTTATGCGATTGGTGAGCTACACCAAACTGACAAGGAAGCGGGATTGTTATTGTCGGGATTTTTATTATCTGCCATTATCGTTCGTCCCTTTTCAGGTAAACTATTAGATGTTTTTGGAAAGAAAAAGCTTTTGGTACTTTCAATATTCGGCTATTTTTTATGTACAGTTTTATATTTATTCATACATCCTTTTGGACTTTTACTAGGACTCCGTTTTATTCAAGGGATTTTCTTTAGTATTATTACAACAGCAGCTGGCTCTTTAGCAGCGGATATTGTGCCAGCCAATCGTAAAGGTGCAGGTCTAGGCTATTTCACAATGTCTACTAACTTAGCAGTAGTTATTGGACCATTTGTCGGTTTACTGCTTATTCAATATAGTAGCTTCAATGTACTATTTATTGTGATGAGTATTTGTATATTAGCAGGGGGCATCCTAGCTGCGACGGTAAATACTGATAATTTACCTAAGCCTGAACATCAGGGTAAATTAACGTTTAAATTTGATGATTTATTTGAACGTCGCGCACTTCCAGTAGCGGCTATTGCTAGTTTAGTAGCTTTTTCATATGCGAGTGTTTTATCGTTTTTATCTGTCTACGCACAGCAAAAAGATTTAATGGCTGTGGCGAGTCTGTTTTATGCAGTTTTTGCAGCTGCAATGCTTATAACACGTCCATATACAGGTAAACTTTATGATACAAAAGGGCCGCAATTTGTTATTATACCTGGCATTATATTCTTTGCTATCGGTCTTGTTATGCTTGCATTTGTCTCAGGACCGGCATTATTTTTATTTGCAGCCATTTTTATTGGATTTGGCTATGGAGCAGTGACTACAAGCTTACAAGCATTAGCTGTACAGTCTGCGTCACATACACGCAGTGGTTATGCAACCGCAACGTACTTTACGATGTTTGACATTGGTATTGCGCTTGGCTCTTATATTTTAGGTATGCTAGCTGTGCAAGCAGGCTATTCTTCTGTTTATCTAGCTGGAGCAGGCTTACTAGTTGTTGTCTTTATCATTTATTTAATTCGTTTAGCTTCTTTCAGCGGGCAAACATCGGCTGAATAGAGGAACTCAGTCTAAGAACGCCACGTCCTGTGGCAACGACTGAGTGACCAACATCTTGTTGGCCTAAAGCCTCCGGAGGATGTCACGGAATCGGAATGGAGTTAATAAAGGATGTTAGCCTAAAAACATCGCATCCATGTGATAACGGCTAACTGACCTGCATCATGCAGGCATAATTGATTAAATAAATAAAATCAAAAAAAGTAGTACATGTATGAGGATAAAGAAAAAAACAGTTGGGACATCCCAACTGTTTTTGTTTGTGCGCTATAAACGACCATATCCAACAAAGTGTTTTTTCCAATAAGTGCTATTGACGTTGGCGATAGAAACACCACTGTTACTTGCGCTAATCATTTGATTATTTCCAAGATAAATACCTACATGTGAAATACCTGCTATATATGTATTAGAGAAAAATACTAAATCGCCTACTTGAGGTGACTTTACTTTTTTAGCTGTATTGTAAAAACCTGCTGCTGACTTACGGGCTGTCGAAATACCCGCTTTATTAAAAACGTAAGTAACATAGCCTGAGCAATCAAAACCTGTACTCGGTTTGCTTCCACCAAATGTGTATTTTACGCCTAATTGTTGTTTAGCAATTTGTGCTAGACTAGCTGTTGGTTTAGGTGTAGACGTTGCTGATAGTGAGGTATTGATGTTTAACTTTTGTCCAACACGAATTGTTGAAGAAGATAAGTTATTCCATTTCATTAGTGTTTGATAAGAAACACCGTATTGATTGGCAATCTTCGATAAAGAATCACCAGATTTTACTGTGTAAGTTGCAGCTGATGCTGTGTCTATAGTTGAAAAAAGGACAGATGTGCTTAAAGCCAATGTAGCTAATTTCAATCCCCATCTATACTTTTTATTCTTTTTCATAATATGTATCCTCCTGAAAACTTTAAAGCTTAGTATATAAATGATATTAACATTGTAATATTACAATAGTATGTCAATAAAATAACATTAAGGATACAAATATACTGCCAATAATTGTGAAATTAATTACTTTATGGCTAATCGTCAAAAGTTTTGTAAAATGTATGCCATGTAAATAAGCTGATTGGATGGAGATTGATGATTCCTATGCGGTTCTTTATGTATGAAAACAAAGATGATAAAAATGAAATATTCGGGGATATTAAGTATCTGAATAAAGTGAAGGCAGATGAAGGGAAGAGACCGACTCTTGGTTTAAGGCAAGGGACAGTCTCCGTTGTTTAATTTTTTTCTTTTTGAATCGCTTTACGTGCAAGTGCATCTGCAGCTTTATTTTGCGTATCTGGAACCCATTTGATGAAAAATAAATCGAAGCTATTTGCAAGTGTGAGTGCCTGTTCAAGATAAGGTTTAAATTCCTCATTTTTCACATATTCTTTTTCCATAGAGGCTACAACAATTTTTGAATCTGAGCGCACTGAGACTAGGTTTGAATCAAGCTTTAATGCTTCCTCAAGGCCGCGTACTAAGGCAGTGAACTCGGCAATGTGGTTATTGGTTTGCCCTATATACTCACTGATTTGTATATGATGGCCTTCTCCTTTAATAAATATCCCAATACCACTTGGGCCAGGATTTCCTGCACTAGCAGCATCAATGTATAGTTCTAACATAAAATCCCTACTTTTTGATTTAGATTTTACATTAATTGTACAACAATAGTGCTTTTTCACAAAAGTTAAGTTAAATATGGATAAACAAAATAGTTGCTTGTTCAAAATGTTCACTTCATAATAGTAAGAAGCGAAATTTAGACGTGAAAGGAGCGAGATTTCAATTTGGATAAAGTGACGGTTATGAAAGATATTGATGAACTACATGATACGTATTGTGCTGATTGCTTAGTGATACAGCAATTACGAAAAGAGCGTGGTAAACCTGGAGCTCATCGTTTCTGTATTGAAGCCTGCTCAGTAGGGGAGCGACTACAATTTCTCGGAGAAGAGCTTTTGAAAGTGTATAGTAAATAATGTTTTAAACATATTATAGAAATGTCTTATCAACTGTGGCAAAGCAATCATAGGTCTAAACGGACTATGTTTAAATAACGTAAAGCTTAATGTTAAAAGTTTCATTTTTGCTCAATAAATAACCATATTTACTAAATTCGATGCATAAATAACAATATGATCGGAAATAATAGTATTGGTTGGTTACCATAGAAAAAGCTATTTTATTGTTGGCTCATTGCCGATAATAAAGTAGCTTTTTTCTATGTAAACTAAAATGTGCCACACACTCTAAGATTTCTTAGAGTGTGTGGCGCTATTTTAAGCATTATTTAGTTGTAGCATAGTTACTTAAGTCTTGGTAGTACTTTGTGAGTGAGGAAGCTGAAATATCGAACGTCGCCGCAATTTCTTTTACAGTCATTGATAACGGCTCGAATAGCTCTTTTTCTTGACCATATCGAATTGCGCCAGCGGCAATGGCAGCCTCTTTACGCGCAGATGGTTGTCCTTCAATTAAGTAGTCCTCTAAAAGCTCTAACATAGGAGCTGTTTCACGCTCATTTTGCTCAAGGAAATCTTTAACTTGTGTGATTACATTGCTCTCAAAGTTCGTGAATTCCTCGCCTTTATAACCATTTGACACAAGTAACTCCCAGAAGGATAAATGCTCTTCTTTTAAGAATGATCCAGCCTTCTTCTCAGAAGCCTCGAAATTTTTCTTAAATTGTTCAAATACCTTTGTATGATCTTCAGGGAAGAAGATAAGCGTTGAAACAGCTAAATAATGCTCTGATTCGTTTGTACCATCTGGTAAGATGAATGCAAAGACATGCATACCTTCAGGGATTGGTTTGTCATTTTCACGACGAATATAAATTTCTTCATTTGTTAACACATGTGTAGCCTTGAAATATTTTTCTTCTACAACTGACACGGAACCAATAAATAGACGTGGTTGTGACCAGCCTTCTAACACTTTTGCCGTAGAAGGTCTTACCGTTTTTTTCTTTGTTTTCTTTAAGTAACCTTTCCAAATAGATGGCTCTTGATGGAAGAAGAAGTCGTCTAACGCGATCGCCTCAATCAGCTCTCTTTGTAGTACGCTCTCTAATTTAGGCTGCCATGTACCTACATGCTCTATATAGGCACGAACATCTTTACGTTCAGGATATTCTAAGTAAAATGTTTGTAGTACACGCTCTAATTCTTCAATTGCTACAGCTTCTACGGTAACCTGTTGTTTACCTTCACAACATTTTTTATATTTTTTGCCGCTACCGCATGTGCATGGATCATTACGTTTTACCATAATTAGAAACACTCCTTTGAAAATTGTTAGTCGAATTTTGCTAAATAAATTGCATACAATTAATAATAACGGTACATTTGTATGAAGAAAAATGATTGTCTATTTAGAAATATCAAAAAATGTAGAGAGACGCCCTGATTCTAGTATATGTACGTATTTTCCTGCTTAGAACTAAAAAAAGAAAACCACCTACGCTTTAGAAGTAGCATAGATGGTTCTCGCTTTGTTTAGCCTTTGACAGCTTCCATTTCTGTCGTTAATCGTTCAAGCTCATTAATAAGTTGACCAATGTAAGCAATCGTATCTCTGAGCGGTTGGTCTGTTGTAACATCGACGCCCGCCATTTGAGCTAGCTCTACAGGTGATTTCGTACCTCCAGCTTGAAGGACTGCTAACCATTCATCTACAGCCGTCTTACCTTCTTTTAAGATACGCTTGGATACTTGTGTAGAAATTGTTAAGCCAGCGCTATATGTGTATGGATATAGACCCATATAATAGTGTGGTTGACGCATCCAAGTAAGCTCTGCTCCCTCAGTTATATCGACAGTGTCACCCCAGAAATCTTCTAATACGGAGCGTTTTAATTGATTTAAAACGGTAGCATTCACAGCTTCTCCCGCGTCGACTAATTCATATACTTTTCGTTGATAAGCTGCCTCTAGTAAGTGTGTGACGAAGTTATGGTAATACGTTTTGGACACAATATTTGAAATTACCCAACGTTTGAAGCGAAGGTCATCGTTATGGGTTAATAAATAATTGGCTAGTAGCATCTCATTCATTGTTGATGGTGCCTCGATAAAGTATAACGAAGGACGACTGTTAAAATAGGATTGATGAGCATGTGCATTCACAAAATGACCTGCGTGCCCAAGCTCATGAATTAAAGTGAATACCTCATTCATACGTTCATTCCAAGACATTAAAATAAACGGATGACTACCATATGGACTTGAACAGAATGCCCCGGTCGATTTTCCTTTGTTTGGTGCATAATCAATCCAGCGTTCGTTAAACGACTTTTCGATCATCTCTTTGTAATCCTCACCCATAACGTCTAATGCTTTTTCAACATATACTTTTGCTTCAGCCATTGTTATTTTCGGATCATAGTCTGGATCAAGGGCAATCTTTAAATCGGCAAATGTCATTTTTTCAATGCCGTTTGCTTGTTGAATAAGCTTTGCGTAGCGGCGCATATGAGGTGCAAGCTCTTTCGTAATCAGATCTATTTGACGATTATAAAGCGTACGATCAACATCTTGATCAAATAATAAATAATCAATGACAGAATCAAAACCTCGTAAATCAGCCATTGTTTTTTCCTGTTGAATGTGTGTGTTATAGACTTTCGCAGTTGTGTGCTGATAATCGCGTAATTTATTCGAAAATGCTTGGAATGCAGCATGGCGTACTGTTGTATCAGCGTCAAACTCCCAGTCATTTTCGTATAATACAAAACTAAGTGGATGTTTTTCGCCATTGGCCTCAAACTCTCCAAAGTGCATATCTACAAGCTTAGTCGTATTATACGTTTCATATGGTGCATCAAAAGTAGAGCTAAATGCAGCTAGTGCTTTTTCTACCTCTGGATGCAGCTGATGAGGCTTATGTTTTAATAATTCCTCTAAATAGACCTTATAATTAGGGCTTAATGTAGCAGCTTCCTCTAAAATAGACTCATCTAGTGCTAGTAATTCACTGCGTACGAAAGAAAATGTACTACTTATTTTACCAACTGCAGCACCATATTTTGCAGCACGCATTTGGGCTTCGTTATCTGTATGATCAGCTTGATTATTCAAGCTTGCATAAGTACCAATAGGAACTATGCTTTCATATAGTGCTTCATAAGCTGTTAAAACATCGATTACCTTTTGGGCATCCGTAATTGTACCTTGATACGTACGTTCAAAATTTCTTGCATCTTCCACAAGCTGCGCTAAAGCAGGCTCAAAATCCGCGTCATTTTTAAGTAAATCTGTTAAATCCCAAGTTTGTTCCACTGGTACATCTTTTCGTAATGGTAATACATCCATTAATTAACACCCCTTTTAAGTAAGTGACTCCATTATAACGAAACTATTTCGGAAAGTGAAATAATTATAGAGAATAGTTTTAATGTTCACAAAAATATAATAATATTGTAGAAACTTATGTTCGTATTAGCTATAATGGATTTAAGGTAAAGGGGGAATGTAATTATAATGCAGCTAGTTTGTGAGAAACCAGATGTCTATAAGCTTAGTCAAGTGAATCAAGATAATCTATGGAAAAAGTTAATTGCGGATTTGTTTGAAGATTTTTTGTTGTTCTTTTTGCCAGACTTACATGCAGAAGTGGACTTTTCTAAGCCAGTAGAGTTTTTACAGCAAGAACTTTTCAAAGAAATTATTGAGCATCGTCAAGGGCGCAAGGTAGCTGATCAAATTGCGAAGGTTCATCTAAAGAGTGGTGCAGAGCAATGGATCCTTGTCCATACAGAAATACAAGCAGTAGATGAAGTGCATTTTGCGAAGCGAATGTTTGAGTATTTTTATCGTATCAGTGATCGTTATGGTAAGAAAATTGTGACAATTGCAATTTTTACAGATACGAGTAGCAAAAGCACGAATCAGTATCATGAAAAGTATTATGGTACAGAAATAACTTATACATTTAACAAGTTTGTTGTGTCAGATTTTGAAGAAGAAGAATTGAAAAACTCACCGAAGCTACTTAGTAAAGCGTTACTAGCATCTATTTATTTGAATAGAACAAAAAACGAAATGAGCAATCGTAGTACTTACAAAAAAGCATTACTAAGAGAAGTATGGTTATTAAGTAATGTTGAACGAACAGAAATACGTGCGCTTCTTTACTTCATTGATTATTTATTAAAGCTACCCAAATCTATGTCTGAACAGCTTTTAAGAGATATGAAAGATGAAATAAGAGGGGAGGAAGAAATTTTGCATCTAAATAAAGAAGATTTACCGCCGACACTTGCTGGAGTTTTGGAATTAGAAAGGCAGGAAGGAATTGAGCAAGGAATTGAACAAACCATTAAACAAATAATTAGTGGTTTAATTGAAACGGGTGCTGACGATGAGTGGATTGCAGAAGTTTCAAAGCTTCCAGTGACAAAGATAAAAGAAATTCGTAAGGTACTAAAATAATCTAATTGTGTAGAAAGATAAAAATGACAATCCCGTATTAGGTTTGTTGAAAGTTTTTAACGTCCAATTGATGTAATCCATCTGTTTTTAGGACTGGCTTTATAGTGGAAAATGTTTTGGTTTTTATTTTATTTGTATTTACAAATGGCCTTGAAAATTGTTTGAGTCAATGTGAAAAATGTGTGTATAGCCTGTACACTTTGCAACGCATACTAATGGCTAGAATAACTGGCACATTGGAGGAGAAATAATGTCACAAAACTTAAACAAACATTTGAATAAACTTGTCGCTACATGGTCTGTACTTTATACGAAATTGCATAATTATCATTGGTATGTTACGGGAAATGCCTTCTTTACACTACATGCAAAATTTGAAGAATTATATAATGAAACAACGTTAAATCTAGATGAAATTGCAGAGCGCATTCTTTCGAAAGATGGAAAACCAGTTGCTACATTAAAAAAACATCTTGAACTGTCCTGTATAGAGGAAGCGACAGGGAATGAGACGACAGAGGAAATGGTGGCTACAACTATTGCCGATTTCCAAACACTTATGAAAGCTTTAAATTCGACGATGGAGCTTGCGGCAGAAGAAGGGGACGATCGAACAGAGGATATACTAAATGCTATGTACCAGTCCCTAGAAAAGCATACATGGATGTTGAAAGCCTTCCTCGGACATTAATAACCACAAGTAAATGATAGGCGATGGGACTTCTTAATTCACTTCTGTTGCCTATTTTTTACATTTTGTGTTAAGATCATTCTTTCAAAAGGTGAACATGTATCACAAAGATATAACAAATATTACAGTTCATTAAAAGAATGGATAAAATGGGTTTATTTCTTGAATAGGAAGGGTAGATACCTAGTAAGCCATACAAATTAGGAGGAATTGAACATGATAAATGAACAAAACCCACAAATTGAAGTGGCCCATACAAGGGAAGAAATGCTTCATATTTTAGAAAGTATGCTATTAGATGCATATCAAATAGAGGATATTTACGTTATTGCGAAGGATCCAAGCAAATTTGAGGGTATAAAATGGGATGCTAATGTTAAAACACACGAGGTAGGGAATTGGGTTGATCAATTTAAGTCTTGGTTTACTGGTGAATCGGCTGTAAAAGAAGGATTTAAGCGATTTGATCTTACAGAGGGTCAAACAGCTTACTATGCTCATCTCGTTGAACAGGGTGTCATCGTATTATTTGCTGAGCATTCAACTGAACCTATGACGACATAATGTATATTAAGATGATTGTTATTCGTCTTGATTCACGTGTGACAAGGAGAGTTTCCTTTTGAACAATAAGTAAGCTAAATATAAAATAAACAGAGTGAGTGCACATGCATCGCTCTGTTTATTTGTGTAGTAAGAATTAATTTATAGCTTTTTCATGTTCATGTTTTTTAATAAAGCGTAAAACATGGAGATGCTCTAATTGGGCAACAAGATTACCAATTAGAATAAAACTACCACCTATTACTATTTTTACCGTTATTCCTTCACCAATAAACATCATAGCAAACATCGCTGCGAAAATTGGCTCTAAGGAAAATATTAGTCCTGTATGTGTAGCAGAGGTAAACTGTTGTGCAACAGTTTGACCTACGAAGCAAAATGCACTACAAATGACACCAAGTCCTATAATAGCAATCCAAGAAGTCGTTGTATTTGGAAGTGTTGGTGTTTCGAAAATGAATGTTAATACAAGTGCATAAAGTCCAGCAAAACCGAGCTGGTAAATGCCATAAGGAATTGATTCAACGCTCCGTGTAAACGAGCTGTTTAACAGTAAGTAAAACGAATAACATAGTGCAGCGATGGCTAATAGAATATCCCCTTTTTGAAAGGTAAATGAGCCATGTGCCGTTAAAATTGTAATCCCAATCATTGTGCAAATAATCGCAAAGCTAACTGCTCTTGAAGGTAATTTCTTTTCAATAAAACTGCTGAAAATAGGTACTAAGATAACTGTTAGACTTAAAATAAAACCAGCATTTGATACCGATGTTGTTTCTAGTCCGAATAAGCTTAGAGCGAACACAATGAATAATAGAAACCCTTGTATAGCTGCATATTTTAATGTTTTAACATCGACTTTAATCATGCGTTTATAAAAGATAATACCAGCTACGAAAAATGCGATGATACAACGCAATGCCACCACATTATAAACAGCCAATGTTTCAAGCCCCATTACCATAAAGGTATAAGATAAGCCCCAGAACATTGTCACTATAACCATCAATAAATTTGCTTTTCCTTGGATACTCATTATGCTCACCTACAATCTGTGTACTAAAACAGTTTTTATTCTAAAATTTACTATATATCTTGTGTTGTGATTAGTAAAACGAATGTTTATAATGGTTAGTATTAAAAAAATTCATGTATATAGAGGACAAGGCGATGAGTTTAGTCAAATATGAGATTTTGAATAAAGTAGCTGAGGTAGCTAGCTTTACAAAAGCAGCAGACGCATTGGGATTAACCCAATCTGCTGTAAGTCATGCTGTTTCAAGCTTAGAAAAGGAGTTCGGCTTTGCACTCATTCACAGAAGTCGAGCTGGTGTCACGTTAACGAGTGAAGGTAATACAATGCTGAGGGCAATGAGACATGTCCTCGATGCACAAGAACTGTTACAGCAAGAAGCCGCACACATACTTGGCGTTACTCGAGGAAAAGTGAGAATTGGTGTAATTTCAAGTATTTCTTCAAACTGGATGCCGGAAATTGTTCGTATTATGGACAATCTATTTCCTGGTATACAAGTTGAACTGCGTGAGGGAGATTATTATGAAATTGAGCAATGGCTATTGAGTGGTGAGGTTGATGCAGGATTTTTAAATGGTCAAAAATCTAAGCAGTATCAGTTTACCGAACTTCAGCAGGATCCATTGCTGTGTATCGTCTCCGATAAAAGTCCGCTTTATAATAAAGCGGAAGTTGATATTGTTGAACTAGAAGACATGCCATTTATCATGACTTCATATAAAGGGACTAATGATGTTAAAGAACTGTTAGAGCAATATCACGTGAAGCCAAATATTCGCTTTGAGCTTTCAGAAGAGGTAGGGATTATTTCGATGATTGCTCACCAGCTTGGAATTAGTATTTTACCGAAATTAGTGACGTATAACTTACCTCCTACGATAAAAGCGATACCTTTAAAACAAGGTGGCTATCGCACAATAGGAATAGCTATGAAACACCAGGCATCACCAGTGACAAAGAAATTTGCGGAAATATTAAGTTCCTGGTTAAAAGAGCAAAATATGAAATAATATTGATTTACTTCTACCTAATAAAAACAATATTGAAGCATAACATAACATTACGTTAAAATAGTATTTGTATATTTATCTTCATTCAGCAAATGTTATTTGTAGCGAAAGCAAAGCGGCAGCTACAGAAGATTCCCACCTCTAAAGGTGGTGAGATGAATGCAATTTTGATTACTTTTTCAGTGGGTGTCCAAACACCTACTGAATGAAGATAAAGCCTCCGGCGGATGTCACGGATTTTCAAAGGAATGAATAAAGGATGTTAGCCTAAAAACTTCGCATCCTGCGAAAACGGCTAACTGACCTGCGTCGTGCAGGCCTAGGCACAATTCAAAATCCGGACGCAATTACGCCAAGGCGAAATTGATTAGAAAAAAGGTGAGTGTATGGGGACATTACGAGGTAAGACCGTACTCATTACAAGTGGGGGAACACTTGAAAAATGGGATCGTGTGCGTGGGCATACGAATTTATCGAAAGGGTCGATGGGCTGTTATTTAGCTGAAGCGGCACTAGAGGCTGGGGCAAACGTATTGTATATGCATGGTTATTTTGCACAGCTTCCTGCAAACAAAGATAAAATGCGTACCATTCGATTTGAAGGTATTGAAGATTTAGGTGAGAAAGTTCGACATGCTGTTCAGGAAGAACAGGTGGATATCGTTATTATGGCGGCTGCAGGTTCTGATTGGCTTATTGACAAAGTGTATGACCAATCTGGGAATTTAATAGAGGAAACAGGTAAAATGCCATCTGATGAACCACCTATCATTCACTTTAAAAAGGCTCCTAAAGTATTAGGCCAAATTAAAGGGTGGCAGCCGAAAGTTACATTAGTGGGCTTTAAACTTGAGGCAACGGATGATGAGGAATTTTTACTGTCCCGCGCACGTCTGCGAATGGAATCGGCCAATGCTCAGTTTATGGTAGCTAATAGCTCGCAATCTTTATATGGTGGAAATGAGCCACATTGGATTGTACCGGCTAAAGGCGAAGCGATAAAGGTTATGGGCAAACAAAAGACAGCGAAAGCATTAATGGATCTTTTATAAAATGATTAAAACAAAAACTGTGTAGAGGTAAATTGATCTGCGCAGTTTTTATTTTTGCCCCTTGAAGTCTAAAGTGATACTTACTGACATAACTATAGACATACTTCATATTTCTTCATTCCTTAGTAAACAACTAAGTTTTGTAATATTTATATTGACAATAGGTTTTCTGAATTATAGAATTATTTGCAAGAAACGAAATACCCACAACTTGGCCCAAAATGTTTTGTTACAAATGGTGTAGGTCAAAATCTAACAGAGTTATCTAAGGGATAAGTGGACTATGATTGACGTGTTGGCTTTAAAATATGTAAAGAGAAGGGGTGTATCGAATGACTCAACAAACAAAGGTAGATGACAAAAAACTAGAGGCAATTGCAAAAGCAATTCAAAATTTGGAATTTGGAGAAGTACATATTACGATTCAAGATGGTGTCATTGTACAAATTAACAGACTTGAAAAACAGAGATTTCCACAGAAAAAGTAAACAGTATGGGAGGCCACAGAATTTAGATGTGGCCATTTTATGTTAAGGCACTGCTGAGCGGACTATCTTTAGCTACTGCATAGGTTATTTTATAGAGTTAGCCATTGTAACTAATGTGTGAGGTGTATCAGTGTTAGATACCTCTTTATAAATACCTAGATTCCTTAACGGACTCTTCCACGGCCTTCAGCGAATTTTTCCTCAAATGAAGGAGGGGGTTTATGGATATTTGCAGTTACCCATTCATTTGCAGAAAATAAAAAATAATAGGTATCATGTAAAGTATTTTTTTAAACATTTGAAATACACCCAACTATTACTTTTTCATCAATCAAACTTATTATTTCGAAAAAGAGCGGAAAAATACGTCAAAAACCAGGAAGATTACAACGAATCATCCTGGTTTTGCGTTTATTATTCTTGCCATAGCCTATTCATAAAAACTATTTGGGATTTCACCTATATGTCTGCGATGATATAGTAAAGGTTCCTTCTGTGCATTATCAATTTCTAGGACCTGCCCGATAAATATCGTATGATCTCCAGCATCGATTTGCTGAGCTGTTTTGCATTGTAAAATGGCTGCAGTATCATGTAAAACCGGTAGACCAAAAGCAGAGGTTGACCATTTAGCCTGGGCGAAACGATCTGGGATTTTACTTGAAAAGAGCGTACATAATTGTTCTTGATTGCTCGCTAAAATATTGACAGCAAACTTTTGAGCAACTGTAAAATATGGATGCAGCTGTGATTTTTTATCGAGCGACCATAAAATAAGGAGTGGATCTATGGAAACTGACGCAAAGGAATTGACAGTTAAGCCAATAGGTTCACCTACGTCATTACAAGCAGTGACAACCGTGACACCTGTTGGATAATTACCTAATGCTAGTTTAAAAGCAGCTACTTTGTCTGTCATTCTAATCACCTCTTCATTGATATAAGGAAATAAAAAATCTATTTTGATGAACTACTAGCATCGAAATCATTTTGTTGCCGAGCATTTTAAAAAATATATCATAAAATATAGTAACTTCTTAATAGTTGTAATATTCTTAATTTTATTTTAAACCAACAAAACTAACAGGTAAAGTATATAATAGAGAAAAAAAGGGGGTTCAGTCATGACTTTATACTTTGACCATCTAGTTCATCAAGTTCAATCACCAGAAAATACAAAGGTTTTCTTAAATAAACGTAATATCCGTACAGTTAACGGTGGTCAACATACAATGTGGGGGACATACAATACGTTAAGCTATTTTGGATTAAACTATATTGAGCAAATAGCAATTTATGATCGTAATTTATTTGAAAATGCAGTGAAATTACCTTATTCCCTACATTATACGTTTAAACGTGCTAACGAGCGCTATGGTTTTTCAAGAATTGCATTACGTACAAAAAATATTGAAGAAGAGGCACAACGTATACGTGCACTTGGATTTGAAGTGTATGGACCTGATGCTTGTAGTCGTACAAGACCAGATGGCTCTGTAGTAGAGTGGAAGCTATTGCATTTTGGTAAGCCAGAGCAGGCAATTGATTTTCCATTTTTGATTGAGTGGACTGATACAGATGAGGATCGTATTGCACAATTAAAAGCAAATGCAGCCATTGATACGAATCGAACAATATCGATGGAATCTGTCCAATTTTATGTGGAAGATGTGCAAGCAACAGTGAATTTATGGAGGGAAGTATTACAACTACCAGAGCCTGAACAACAAGAACAGTTTATTTCCTTACATTTACCAAATATTCGCCTAGATTTTTATGACGAAGTCGCTGCAGCTACTATGACACTAGGTCATTTAAATGAAGGGGCGTTTGGGGTTACACTTAAAGATACTGACAGAACGAAGGAAACGCTAGTTTTTCCCGGAGCTTTTTATTGGATCAATCGCTGAAGTTATAGTGTTTAGAGATAAAGCAGTGCTAATACATTTAAGAGCGTTTGAAAAAAGGAGCCGTTCATCCATCGAACAGCTCCTTTGAGTTTATACTTTCACAACATTTGACGCCTGTGGCCCTCGATTGCCTTCCACCACTTCAAATGATACCTTTTGACCTTCTTCAAGTGTACGGAAGCCTTCCTCTTGGATTCCCGTAAAATGTACAAATACATCTTCTCCATCATCACATTCAATAAAGCCATAACCTTTTTCATTATTGAACCACTTTACGAATCCCTGTTGCATAAGCATTCGCCTCCCATGCGCTTGAATGTAGAATAAAATCAATTAAGTCGTGACATAAATTGTGAAAATGTGAAAAAATGCATTTTCATTTAGAACATACATGAATTGAGCAATGTTGTCAATTGATTGTCGAAATACTTGAATAACTTACTATGATTTTTTTCACAATAAAGTCTATAATGGAATTAACTTCTTTCAGCAAATTTCTGCTGAAAGAAGTTATGGCCTCCGGCGGATGTCACAGAATCGGAAAGGAATACTTAGAGGATGTTAGCCTAAAATCATCGCATCCATGCGATAACGGCTAACTGACCTGCATCGGTAAAAACGCCACGTCCTGTGGCATTACCGAAATGACCGACATCGTGTCGGCCCTCGTACAGGCCTAAGCACAAAGCCGATTCCGGACGCAATTATGCCGAGGCATAATTGATCGACATAGAAAGTAGGATGCCAAATGACAACGAAAAAACAATCATTAACAGATCTAGAAATCGCTAATCAAGCGGTTATGCAACCTATTACTGAAATAGCGAAAGCTGCAGGTATTCCAGAGGATTCACTTGAACAGTATGGTCGCTACAAAGCAAAAATTGATCCATTAAAAATAACAGCACATGGTGAGGATGCAAAGGTTGTATTGGTAACAGCTATTAGTCCAACTCCAGCGGGTGAAGGGAAATCAACAGTAACGGTTGGGCTTGCTGATGCACTTCATCAATTAAATAAAAATGTTGTTGTTGCTTTACGTGAGCCATCACTCGGCCCTGTAATGGGTGTAAAAGGTGGTGCAACAGGTGGTGGGTATGCACAGGTTGTACCGATGGAGGATATTAACTTGCATTTCACTGGTGACCTTCACGCGATTACGACTGCGAATAATGCATTATCAGCCTTTATTGATAATCATATCCATCAAGGAAATGCTTTAAACATTGACCCTCGCCGAATAATTTGGAAGCGTGTAATGGATTTAAATGATCGCGCCCTTCGTAAAGTTGTTGTGGGTCTCGGTGGTCCTGTTCAAGGGATGCCACGTGAGGACGGCTTTGACATTACTGTTGCATCAGAAATAATGGCAGTTTTCTGTTTAGCTACAAGTATTGAAGATTTACGTGAACGTTTAGCAAGTATCGTATTCGGTTATACATTTGACCGTGAGCCTGTATTCGTGCGTGATCTTCAAGTGGAAGGGGCCTTAACATTATTATTAAAAGATGCCTTCAAACCAAACTTAGTGCAAACGCTTGAGGGGACACCTGCCATTATTCATGGTGGACCATTTGCCAACATTGCACACGGCTGTAACTCGATTATGGCGACACAAACAGCTCGTAAGCTGGCAGATATCGTTGTGACAGAAGCGGGCTTTGGTTCAGATTTAGGCGCTGAAAAATTTATGAATATTAAAGCGCGTAAAGCAGGCTTTAAACCAAGTGCAGTTGTAATCGTAGCTACAATTCGTGCATTAAAAATGCATGGCGGTGTAGCGAAAACATCACTCGTTGGAGAAAACGTTGATGCTCTTTTACTAGGAATTGAAAATTTAGCCAAACATGTTGATACGATTCGTACATTTGGCGTTGAGCCGATTATCGCTTTAAATCGATTTATTACAGACACAGAGGCTGAGTTAGAAGCAGTCCTGAATTGGTGTCAAGAAAATCATGTTCGTATCGCACGTACAAACGTCTGGGAGGAAGGCGGAAAAGGTGGTCTAGGCTTAGCTGAACAAGTGCTAGCTGTTCTTGATGAAGAAAACAATTTCTCACCTTTATATGATGTAACAGAATCTATTGAGGAAAAAGTACGTACAATTGTGCAAAAAGTTTATGGTGGGAAAGATGTGCAATTTACCGACCAAGCGAAAAAACAAATTGCCCAAATTGAAAAATTCGGTTGGGATTCACTACCGATTTGTATGGCGAAAACGCAATATTCTTTATCAGACCAACCAAGTCTTTTAGGACGTCCAGAAGGCTTTACAATCACTATTCGCGAAGTCATTCCAAAACTTGGTGCAGGCTTCCTAGTTTGCTTAACTGGGGATATTATGACAATGCCAGGTTTACCAAAAGCACCAGCCGCTTTGCGTATGAATGTTGATAATGAAGGACATGCGGTAGGGTTGTTCTAATCGATACAAAAAATATTTAACGTTAAAGCTGTCCTTTAAAGGGCAGCTTTTTTATTTGATGTAAATACAATCTGGTAAAAAGCCTATTTGATACTCTTATTAAAAAATAGTGCGATCTTTAATTTAGATTTTCCATAGGTTTGAAAAAATGTTTCTCCTCACATCTTTAAATGTAAGAAGAATTTTGATGATCGTTATTCTAATTTATAAAAATGAATTAAGATATAACAAAGCTGCACCTTTTAAGTTATAAAGGGCAGCTTTTAATCTTAGAAAGTTCAAGTTAGGCTCCATATTGAATAAGCAAAAAGCTAGCCAACCATAGAAAAAGGGCTACTCGAATGATTATATCTATTGTCAATTCAAAGGCAGAAAGCTTTCTTTCTCGTTTTAACTTTTTAAGAAGTCTAACGGAAAAAACAGAACATAGAAGTAGAATGGCAATAGATAATTCATATACGTTTTCTAAAAGGCTTGTATTTTCTAATAGATTTTTTAACATAATCATCCCCTCATAAGAGGATATGAGTTGGCTAGTTTCGTTATGTAGGCTCTTTAGTTTGTTTGGGACTCTGATGTATGACTCTAAAATTAAGTACAACGATGAGAAATGAGGCTCTGTTACAGGAGATTGATGAGGTTATTAAAGCTGTTCTATAAATGGGGTAATCGAAAATTGAAAACAAATAAAAGCTGCCATCATCTACATTAAATAAGATGGGCAGCTTTTATTGTTTCTTCAGCGGGTTGGTATTACGTAACATAACTATCGTTCCTACTTCCTTCATAACTTAATACTTCATTTACGGCATAAATAAAATTCGGAAAAATTGTTGCCTAAAAAACTTCTCTAGTTTTGTTAGCACGACTCTGATGATTAGACTTTTCGCAAAATGGCAAGAAATTGGTATGCTATTTGCCATTAATGGGAGGAGTTACGTTCACACATATTCAAGATAATGAATAGAAGAAGGTAACATCTATTAATGATAAAAATATCACACGCTTGCGACATATGCTAAAACCTTCTTGGTCGTGAAAAGCTAACTGTTTGTTCACTTATCTCGTCATGTACATTCACTATGCGGGTTAAAACAAAGAATTTCTAAGGGAAAGTGTTCACTTTTATTTGTTTAGATGATTGGTTTTCACTATACGCACGTCATCTTTCAACACAGTATTCAATTGTAAAGCCCGCTGAAGTTGTATAATCTGTCAAAACATAGTTCTTGTACATCACTGAAATAGTGAGCCAACAGAACAAAAATAATTGTTCTGTACATTTATCTTACAATATTCTGAAAAATTAGTCAATTGAAATCTACTGTTCATGTTGTTTTTTTTTTAAAAGTGCAAAGGTTACTTAATTAGCACCTAGTCTAAGCAATACCGTATAATAAAGGATGATGAAGGGACTGAACAAAGAATATGAACAATTTAATGGACAAAGTACGAGGAATTTACGAGCAGTTTGATGCTAGTCATGATTATCAACACATTGAACGAGTTTATCAAAATGCGTTAGCGATTTTACTTACGGAGACAGAAGCCGATGCAGAGGTCGTGAAAATTGCTGTGCTATTGCATGATGTTAGTGATAAAAAGTATACCGATAGCAAGGAGCAAGAGAATAAGCTAATAGCCGAGCTGTCTGTAAGCGAGGAGAAGAAGCAACATATTCGAGATTGCATCGCACAAGTATCGTATAATGGTGGCAATGAGCTAGAAGCAACTTCTCTCGAGGCCAAAATAGTACGAGATGCAGATCGCTTAGATGCGATTGGAGCAATCGGTATTGCGCGGACATTTGCTTATGGGGGAGCTAAGGGCCGAAAGCTTTACGATAAGGAAGAAGATGCACGTATGGATATGACAGAGGAGGAGTATCGCAATAAAAATACATCCTCAGTTACCCATTTTTATGAGAAGCTATTATTGCTGAAGGATTTAATGGTTACAGAGAAGGGTAAGCAAATGGCTAATGAGCGCCATCAATTTATGGTACAGTTTTTAGATCAATTACAAAATGAAATAGGTAAGTAATTACTCACGCTACTAATAATCCGTTGTCTATTTCAATAGACAACGGATTTTAACTTCTTTCAGCAAGTAAACGCTATGTGTATCTTTTCAGTGGATCTTGCACATGCTAACTTTAATGAATTGATATTGTAAAAAGCGCTCTAAAAAAGTAACTATTTACCAACAAAATTGACAAAAAGGGGAATATTTCTGAATCGAGGTCATTTTATTCTTAGAAATGAGCTAAAAATACTTTCATCCATTACATAAAGCATATATAATTACTTATGTTTTTTTACAATGGGGATCTTGAATTAGGTCTATATTTCTTTCGAATATTAGATCATGGGAGAAATCTCTTTTTAATATACATTGGGGTAACCGTTAAAGGAGTATTAACATCATGAAAGAAGCAAAAAGCGCAGTCAAATGGATTCCTTTCTTCATTTCCCTTGCTGTAGGAGTGGCTATCTGGTTTTGTCCAGTACCATCAGGAGTAGATGAAAAAGCATGGCATCTGTTTGCTATTTTCGTCGCGACAATTATAGGATTTATAACGAAACCATTGCCAATGGGAGCCATATCCTTTATTGCTATGGCTATGATCGCAGTAACGAATACATTAACCATTGAAGAGACATTAAGTGGTTTTGGTAATTCAACGATTTGGCTAATTGTTATTGCCTTCTTTATTTCTCGAGGATTTATTAAAACGGGACTAGGGGAACGAATTGCCTATGTATTTGTTCGTCTTTTTGGGAAAAAAACTTTGAGTCTGTCTTACTCATTACTAGCGAGTGACCTAATATTAGCACCTGCTATTCCTAGTAATACAGCTCGTGCTGGTGGTGTTATATTCCCAATCATCCAGTCATTATCTCACACCTTCGGATCTAAACCAGAAGACGGGACAGAGCGTAAGATGGGTGCCTTTCTTTTGAAGGTAGGTTTTCAAGGGAATTTAATAACATCTGCTATGTTTATGACAGCCATGGCAGCGAATCCTTTAATTGTTAAGCTAGCAAGTGATACAGCTGGAGTAACTATTACTTGGTTTGGTTGGGCAGTAGCAATGATTGTCCCTGGCTTAACAGCTTTAATTGTTGTTCCTTATGTTATTTATAAGATTTATCCGCCTGAAATCAAGGAAACACCTGAGGCAGCAGCAATCGCTAAACAGAAATTGGATGAATTTGGTCCACTGAAAAGTTCTGAGAAACGAATGATTGTAGTATTTGTAGCTGTGTTGTCGTTATGGATTGGCGGAGACTACTTAGGCATTAGTGCTACTACAGCAGCTCTTATAGGTCTTTCATTGCTTTTATTGTTAGATGTATTAACATGGGCAGATATCAAAAAGGAAGAAGGAGCCTGGGATACACTAATTTGGTTTGCAACGCTATTTATGATGGCATCTTTTATGAACAAACTAGGGCTGATTCCGTGGTTTAGTAATGAGGTTGGTGGACTTGTATCTGGGTATAGTTGGATATGGGCTGTTGTCATACTAGCTTTAGTCTATTTCTATTCTCATTATTTCTTTGCGAGTTCCACTGCACATATTAGTGCGATGTATGCAGCATTTTTATCTGTTATGTTGCAAGCGGGAGCACCTGCTATGTTGGCAGCTATATTATTAGCGGCATTTAGTAATTTATTTGGCGCCACTACTCATTATGGTTCTGGTCCAGCACCGGTCTTCTTTGGTGCAGGTTATATTGATCAAAAAAAATGGTGGACAGTTGGATTTGTAGTTTCCGTTGTTACCATTCTGATCTTTGTTGTAGTAGGAGGTTTATGGTGGAAGCTTCTTGGTTATTGGTGAAATAATTAGCTTCAATATCCGGATAGATTTGTTCTATCCGGATATTTTTTTGTGTTTTTCAACTCTTCTTCATTTTTGCAATTAATGGAGGAGGTGTTTTTTAGGTAGCTAAGAAGAGTTTGTTGTCCTTTGTTTACCTGTCATTTGGTGTTATGATAAAAATGGATATCAATAATAAACTATATATAAAAAGTAGTATGGACACTAAACAACACCTAAATGAAAGAGATGGACAAGTGTAATGAGTCATTTAATAGTACAAAATTTAACGAAAACAGTGGGCGATAAAACGCTCTTTCAAAATATTGAATTTACGATATATGAAGGGGAGCGAGCTGGGCTAATTGGTATTAACGGTACTGGTAAATCCACATTGCTTTCTATTTTAGCTGGTGAAATCGAAGCGGATTCAATGAATGTTGACCGCCCAAATAAATACCGTGTAGCTTATTTACCACAGGAGCCTACTTTTGAAAGCGGAGAAACTGTGTTACAAGCAGTGTTTGCAGGGGATTCACCTATTTTAAAACTTAATCGTGAATATGAGGAAACGGTTGCTGCACTTGCATTAAATCCGACTTCAGAAAGTTTACAAAAAACGTTATTTAGCTTGCAGCATCGTATGGATGAGGAGCAGGCATGGGATGTCAATGCGCTTGCAAAGACAGCACTTACGAAGCTTGGCATTGAAATGTTTGAGAAAGAAGTATTAACACTGTCAGGCGGTCAGCAAAAGCGCGTTGCTTTAGCTAAAGTATTAATAGAGCCGGCAGATCTTTATTTATTGGACGAGCCTACCAACCATTTGGATGTGCAGTCAACGGAGTGGCTGCAGGAAATGGTGTTACGATTAAAGGGAGCCGTTATATTTATTACCCATGATCGTTATTTCTTAGATGAGCTGTCTACTCATATTTACGAGCTAGCTGATCAAACATTATACCGACATACTGGGAATTATGGGGATTATTTAGAAGCTCGTGCTATTCGTGAGGAAATGAAAGCAGCTTCTGCGCAAAAAGATCGCAACCGCTATCGCTCAGAATTAAAGTGGATTCGTCGTGGAGCGAAAGCGCGTTCTACGAAACAAAAGGCACGTATCCAACGATTCGAGCATTTAGAAGAGAACTTAGAGCGTAAATCTGAGGATGTTGCTCTTGACATTGGACTAGCAACAACGCGTCTCGGTCGAAAAGTTTTAGAGGCTGAAAATATTTCAAAGGCTTTTGGTCATCAAAAAATCCTTGATCACTTTTCATTTTTACTACAGCAGGGCGATCGTATCGGTATTATCGGAGCTAATGGTGCAGGGAAATCAACATTATTAAACATGTTAGCAGGAGAGATGACACCTGATGCTGGTGAAATTCTTGTTGGTTCGACAGTGAAGTTAGCGCATTTCAAACAAACTTTACCTAAAATGAATGAAAATGAGCGCATGATTGAATATATCCGAGAAGCTTCAAATGATATTACAGATGCAGAGGGTGTACGCTATTCGGCTGCTCAAATGCTTGAGCGTTTTTTATTCCCACTTCATGGGCACGGTACACCAATCGGTAAATTATCAGGTGGCGAACGTAAACGACTGCATTTATTAAGATTATTAATGGAGCAACCAAACGTATTGTTACTTGATGAGCCTACGAATGATTTGGATATTGAGACATTGGGTGTGCTTGAGGATTTCATTGAGCATTTCCCTGGAGTCGTTATCACTATATCCCATGATCGCTTTTTCTTAGATCGAATTGCGAAAAAGCTGTGGATTTTAGATGGTCTTGGGCATGTTGAGGAGACGCTTGATATTTACAGTGAATATTTACAAAAGCGTGAACAGGAAGCAGCTGTAAAGGTAGAGGCACCAAAAGTCGAAAAACCTAAAGCCGAAAAGCCTAAATCGGATAAGAAAAAATTATCCTTTAAAGAGCAAAAAGAATGGGAAACTATTGCTGATGAAATAGAAAAGACGGAAACAACGATTATGGAGACAGAAGAAGGTATCGCCAACGCTGGTGCTGACTTTACTAAGCTACAGGAATTAACGGCGAAGCTGGATGAGCTAAATGCAAAATATGAACACCTTATTGAAAGATGGTCGTATTTAGATGAAATCGTAAACGGATAAGGAGTGATAGACATGAAGATTATTACAATTGAACCGACACCAAGTCCTAATTCTATGAAGATTGTCGTTGATACGGAGTTACCTTTTGGCAAAAGCTATAATTTTACAAAGGATAATAAGGATGAAGCTACTGGTGAAGCAGCAGCCATTTTAGCAATTGAAGGTGTTAAAGGCGTTTATCATGTAGCAGATTTCTTCGCCGTTGAGCGTAACGCAAAGTATGCATGGGAAGGTATTTTAGCAAGCATTCGCCAAGTTTTAGGGGAAGACGTAGAGGAAGTAAACAAAGTACAAGTAGCCAATGAATTTTATGGTGAAGTGTATGTTCATGTGCAATTTTATAAGCAAGTACCACTTCAAGTAAAGGTATTTGATAATCAACGTGAGCACCGTATTAGCTGTGGTGAACGCTTTGTGGAATGTTTCAATAAGATTATTGAAACAGCAGTTGATGAAAATTATATTTTCCAACGTAAATGGATTGACTATGGGGTACGTTATGGAGAGCTTGAGGAAATTGCAGAAGCAGTAAAACAAGAAATCAATGTGACATATTCTGAGGAACGTTTAGCGGAGATTATTGCAACGATTAACGATTCTGAGAAAATTATTAAGAAGCCAGCTAAGCTAAAAATTACTGTTGAACAGTTTAAGCAACCAGAATGGGAAAAACGTTTCCAATTGCTTGATCAAATGGCAGATCCAGAGATAGATGATTTACCACTTTTAGATTTGGCTTTACAAGATGAGCAAATGTCTATCCGTCGACTTGCAACCGTTTATTTAGGAATGATTGAAGATGTAGCAGTTGTTCCATATTTAGAAAAGGCATTACAGGACAAAAGCGCAGCGGTCCGTCGAACTGCAGGAGATTGTATGAGTGATCTCGGCTTAGTCGAATTTGAAGATGCGATGCAGCAAGCATTACAAGATAAAAACAAGCTTGTTCGTTGGCGTGCAGCTATGTACTTATATGAGGTCGGCACTGAGAAATCATTAGCAGCATTAAAGGCTGCTGCAGAAGATAAAGAGTTTGAAGTAAAACTACAAGTGAAAATGGCGATTGCCCGCATCGAACAGGGTGAGGAAGCAAAAGGTTCTGTTTGGAAGCAAATGACGGAATCTCGCCAGCAATAATGAGAAACTTTAATCAGTGACTCGATAATGTTGATAAAAGAAATAAACCAGCTCTCTGCTATGAATGTAGTTCAACAGAGACGCTGGTTTTCTTTATTTTGCGAATAAGTTGATTGTAGTGGAGGCTGGGTGACCAGGACCCTGCAGCGAAGCGGCTCATCGGATGCCTCCAGCTGGAATGGAAATCAACCCCATATTATGGTAATTATTCAATCTTTTTTTATCGAAAAACAACATAAGATAGATAATTTTGTTGTATTCTAACTTTTTACTACTAAACAAAAAGTTAATAGCATTCTATGTATTATTAACAAAGTGTCTAATACTTGTCTAATAGGACAATGTTAAAATGATTTAAATTCTTATAGCAGGTGTCCAAACACCTGTACCTGCCGCTACGCTTTCGGTACAAAAAACACTTGCTAAAATAGAGGAACTCAGTCTAAGAACGCCACGTCCTGTGGCAACGACTGAGTGACCAACATCATGTTGGCCCAAAGCCTCCGGCGGATGTCATGGAATCGGAAAGGAGTTCAATAAAGGATGTTAGCCTAAAATCATCGCATCCATGCGATAACGGCTAACTGACCTGCATCTGTGCCGCTGACGCTACGCTTTCGCGCAAAAAACATCTGCAGGCCTAAGCACAAAGCCGATTCCGGACGCAATTATGCCGAGGCATAATTGATCTCTAGAATATTCTATAAAACAGGGAGGCATTTGAATGGCAGTGACAAGTTTAAAGACAACGGAATCTTATATGCGTGACCGTGAAGCAGTTATCGAGCTTACACAAAAGCTAGTACGAATAGAAAGCGTTTATCGAGAAGATGATCCAAATGGCAATGAACAAGAAGTTGCGAATTTTGTCGCTCAATATTTACGTGATATCGGGATTGAAACACATGTAGAGGAGGTTGTGCCAGGAAGGCCGAATGTTATTGGTATTATTGATTCGGGTAAGCCAGGAAAAACCCTACTCTTTGAGGGACACACAGATGTCGTTACTGAAGGAAATCGTGAAGCATGGACATACGATCCATTCGGTGCAGAAATTATTGATGGTCGAATGTATGGCCGAGGTACAAATGATACAAAAGGAAATCTTGCGTGTATGATTACAGCTTGTCAGTCGTTGTTACTGGATCAGGAGGAATTTACAGGCAAGATTATTTTATGTATTCCATGTGATGAAGAGGGATTGATGCTTGGTATTAAACATTTTATAAAAAATGGCTGGGCAGATGATGTGGATGGGGCGATTATATGTGAACCGCAGGAAAATAATGTGAGTATTGCGCAGCGTGGAGCGATACGTTTGAAGGTAGATATTTTTGGGAAGATGGCGCACGGTGCAATTTCATGGAGCGGTATTAACCCGAACTGGCGCATGGCACGTTTTATCGTGGAGCTTGAAAAATTAGAAAAAGAAGAGCAAGCACGTTTAGGGCGTGATCCGATGCTTAATTGGCCATCTATTACACCAACGATTTTACGAGCACCTGTAAAAGGAGATGCGCAAATTAATGTCATTCCTGATCATTGTATGACGACGCTTGATATTCGTACAGTCCCTGCACAGGATCATGATGAGCTTCTCGGTAAAATTGATGCGATTATTAAACGTCTGCAAGCAGATGATCCTGATTTTAAAGTTGAACTAACAGTACTTGACAACCGCCCTGCAACAGCAACACCGAAGGAGGATCCTGTTGTACAAGCCATTTATGAGGCAGTCGCAGAGGTAACGGAAAAAGAGCCGAAATATAACGGTGTCCCAGGAGCTACAGATGGAACGTTTCTTCATGTGCATGGAGTACCAATAGTAACCGTTGGGGCAGGTGATCGTGATATTCCCCATCAGATTGATGAATATGTCGATATCGAAGAATTAGCAGAAACAACAGCCATTTACCGTTTGGCAGCGTTAAAGTTTTTAGCAGGTGATGCACAATGACTTACACAAAAATCGCAGTTATTCCAGGCGATGGCATTGGAAAGGAAGTTATGGAGGAAGCACTAAAGGTACTAAATTCTCTTCAGGAACACGATTCGTCTTTACAAATAGCAGCAACAATTTTTCCTTGGAGTTCAGATTATTACCTCAAGCACGGTCGGATGATGCCGGACAATGCACTAGACATATTAAAACAATTTGATGCGATATTATTCGGGGCAATTGGAGATGCTCGCGTTCCGGATGACGTGACAGTATGGGAATTAATTATGCCGATACGAAAAAGCTTTCAGCAATATGTTAATTTCCGTCCGATTAAATCACTACCTGGCATAGCCTCGCCTCTTGCCAACGGAAAGGATATTGATTTTGTGATCTTCCGGGAAAATGCGGAGGGGGAATATTCCGATAGTGGTGGGCGAATTTATCATAATCAACCGCAGGAAATGACGATTCAAAATACCATTATGACACGAATCGGTATTGAAAAAATTGTCCAAGCCGCCTGTGATTATGCCTATAAAAATGGCAAAACAAAAATTACAAGTGCGACAAAATCGAATGCCATTATCCATTCAATGAAGTTCTGGGATGAGCATGCTAAAAGAATTCTAGCACAAAGCTCACCAGCACTAGAGTTAGAATCTATCTATATCGATGCTTTAGTAGCTTATTTCGTAGAGCGACCTCAAGATTTTCAGGTTGTAGTTGCCTCCAATTTATTCGGAGACATTTTATCAGATTTAGGGTCAGCCATTGTTGGTGGTCTTGGGTTGTCACCGTCAGCTAATTTAAATCCGGAAAAAGAATTCCCATCAATGTTTGAGCCTGTACATGGGTCTGCACCAGATATTGCAGGAAAGGGCATAGCAAACCCAATCGCACAAATTTGGTCACTTGCTTTGTTACTTGGACATATCGGAAGACCGGATATAGAACAGCTAATTGTTCATGCGATTGAGACGGTTCTTCGAGAAGGGATTGTAAAAACCGCAGATATTGGTGGACAGGCAACAACAACACAAATGGGTGATGCGATTTGTCAGGAGATTATTAAAATGAATTTAACGGCAAGGGGTGTATAGCATGGCAGTAGAACAACAGGTCATTATCGTCACAGGTGCGGGGGGCGGTATGGGGAAAGCTATAATTCAGGAACAGCTTGCAAAGGGCAATATTGCAGTAGGGCTCGATTTATCAGTAACTTCTCTAAGCGATTTAGCGCAGGATGCCTTGCCATGCTTTGAAGTCAATGTCTTGCAAGAGGAGCGCGTGAACGAAGTGTTCAAGCAGGTTTTTGACAAGTATGGACGGATTGATGGACTTGTCAATGCACTTGGTATAGCGCAGTCAGCAACACCACTTGAGCAAGTAACGATGGACGACTGGGATCGGTTAATGAATGTCAATGTCAAAAGCTTATTTATTACAACAAAGGCAGTCGTACCATACATGAAAGAGCGGCGCACAGGTTCAATTGTCACAATCGCTTCCATTTCTGCTGTACGTCCACGCCCAGGTTTGCAGGCTTATATTGCTTCTAAAGGAGCGGCGGAAAGTTTTACACGTGCTTTAGCTATTGAACTAGCGCCGTTCCAAATACGTGTTAATACGATTCACCCAGGGCCAGCCGATACACAGATGCTTGGTCAATTTACGGCACAAGGAGCGGACATCGAGCAAACAAAGCAAAGTGTCTTTGTTCAATCGGTTCCCCTTGGACGTTTAGTGAATCCATCAGACATTGCAGGAGCAGTAAGTTATTTGCTTTCTGATACAGCGAGCATGGTTACAGGAACGACATTACATGTAGACGGTGGTCGCGGACTTTAGGAGGGATAAAGTGAAAAAAATTCCGATGTTTATAAATGGTGAGTGGGTTCACGGTGGTATGGAGGCGACCTTATTAGATGTTTTGAACCCCTCTACTGGTGAAGTCATTGCTCAGATTACGAATGCAAGTAAAGCTCATGTCGACGAGGCTGTGCGTGCTGCACGTGTAGCGTTTGAAAGTGAAGAGTGGCGGAAAATAAAGGCCCATGAACGAGGACAGCTACTTGTTGAATTGGCGCACTATATACGCAAGCATGCAGAGGAATGGAGTTTATTAGAATGTCGTGATGTTGGAAAGCCGTTAACACAAGCAAGAGCCGATATTGAAGCAGCAGCTCGCTATTTTGAGTTTTATGGTGGAGCTGCTGATAAAGTAATGGGGGACACGATTCCCATTGAAGACGGTATTTTAAATGCGGTAGTGTTGGAGCCTGTTGGAATTACCGTACATATCGTGCCTTGGAATTATCCTATTCAAATTACAGCGAGAAGTGTGGCGGCTGCCATTGCAACTGGCAATGCAGTAATTGTCAAAAGTGCTGAGGATACGCCATTAACTACACATGCCATAACAGAATGGTTTGCGGATAAATTGCCGAGAGGTATTTTTCAGCATATTACAGGCTTAGGTCGTGATGTAGGGCCGTATTTAACATCCCATCCTGATATCGATCATATTACGTTCACAGGCTCTGTTCCAACGGGCATTGCGGTGATGAAATCAGCTGCTGAAAATGTTGTACCTGTAACGTTAGAGCTTGGTGGAAAATCCCCAAATATTGTTTTTGCGGATGCCAACATGGAGCAAGCACTTGATGGAGTTGTACGTGCCATTATTCAGAATGCCGGACAAACATGCTCAGCGGGGGCTAGACTACTAATTGAAGAGAGCATCAAAGAAAAATTCATTGGACAATTAGTGCAAAAATTCCAAGCTTTAAAAGTTGGTCCGGGTGAGGCAGACGTTGATATGGGGCCACTTTTAAATGAAATACAATATACGAAGATTTCAACACTGCTGCAGAAGGCGAAGGAAGATGGTTATGTGGTCACTGGTGGTGAAACACTGACGATTAAAGGCTATGAAGAGGGCTATTATGTTGAACCAACAATACTTGCAGGGGTAGAAGCTAACGATGCACTTGCACAGGAGGAAATTTTCGGACCGGTGTTGACTGTATTGTCGTTTACGACTGTTGAGGAAGCAATTGCCTTAGCGAATAGTACAGACTACGGTTTAGTTGCAGGAGTTTGGTCGAAGGATTTAGATACGGCACATTATGTCGCAAGCCGTGTAAAAGCTGGACAAGTGTTTGTTAATAACTATGGAGCAGCAGGTGGAATTCAAATGCCGTTTGGTGGCTATAAAAAGAGTGGCATTGGTCGAGAAAAAGGTTTTGTCGCGTTAAGAAATTATACGCAAATGAAAAATATCGCTATACGCTATGCACCACCAAATCATATGTGATAGATGGAGGGATGCATATGGATCAGTCAAAAGAAAATCAAGTGCTACTAGAGGTAAATCATTTAAAAATTAAATTCCATTTAAAAAATGGTAAGCAGGCAAAAGTGGTTGATGATGTAAGCTTTACGATCCGTAAAGGAGAAACCGTTGCGCTTGTAGGTGAGTCTGGAAGCGGTAAAAGTATTACATCGTTATCAATTATGCGATTACTGCCCATACCACCAGGAGAAATTACAGCTGATACTATTAAATTGAATGGTAAAAATCTCTTAGACTATAAAAATAAAGAAATGAGCACTATAAGAGGCAATGAAATTAGTATGATTTTTCAAGAGCCGATGACGTCATTAGATCCAGTTTTCACAATCGGTAATCAAATGGTGGAAGGAATTCGTAGACATCAAAGGATATCAAAAAAAGAGGCGTGGGAGAAATCTTTACAGCTTTTAAAAGAAGTTGGTATTGCCAATGCGGAAAAAGTTATTGCTGAATATCCGCATCAATTATCAGGTGGTATGCGCCAGCGTGTCATGATTGCGATTGCAATGTCCAATAACCCTCAGTTGCTGATTGCGGATGAGCCAACAACGGCACTTGATGTAACCGTACAGGCACAAATTTTAAAGCTTATGATGAAGATGAAGGAAGAGCATCACTCGTCTATATTGTTTATTACGCATGATATGAGCGTTGTAGCAGAAACGGCAGACCGAGTAATGGTCATGTATGCAGGACAAATCGTGGAAGAAGCACCAGTGCGAGAGCTTTTTACGAATCCAAAACACCCGTATACAACTGCTCTTTTAAAAACAATGCCTAATCTGGACACAGATGTTAAAAGGTTGCCGTCAATCCCTGGCACTGTTCCACCAGCTTATGCGTTACCAGAGGGCTGTCGTTTTGCACCACGCTGTCCATTTGCGATGGAACAATGCCATAAGGTGCTACCAGAGGTAATCCATATTCAAGACGAACATAAAGTGCGCTGTCATTTATTTAATGAGGAGGGGGCGCTTGATCATGACGAAGAAAGAAGTTTTGCTTGAAATTAATCATTTAAAAGCCTACTTTCCTGTAAAACGTAAGTCGATGAAGGAAGAGAAAAAGGTCATTAAAGCAGTTGATGATATTTCGCTTGAAATTTTCCGTGGTGAGACGCTTGGTATTGTAGGAGAATCCGGCTCCGGAAAATCGACGTTTGGCCGAACTATTTTAAAACTCGTCGAACCGACAGAGGGAGAAATTTTCTATAAAGGACAGCCTATTCAGCAGTTGAAGGGTAGTAAGCTGCAAACCTATCGCAATCAAATGCAAATGATTTTTCAAGATCCTTTTGCGTCACTCAATCCTCGTATGCGCATAGGTACCATTATCGAAGAGCCGATGAAATTGCAATTAACATTAACGAAAGAGCAACGCAAAGAACGTGTAAAGGAGCTTTTACAAAAGGTAGGTCTACCAGAAGATGCTATGCAAAAGTTCCCGCATGAATTTTCCGGAGGTCAAAGACAACGAATTGGTATTGCGCGGGCTCTTGCTATTCATCCAGAATTCATTATTGCGGACGAGCCTGTATCTGCCCTAGATGTTTCGGTACAGTCGCAGGTCTTGAACTTAATGATGGATTTACAGGATGAATTTCATTTGACCTATTTATTTATTTCTCATGATTTAAGTGTTGTGAAGCATATTAGCGATCGAGTGGCTGTGTTGTATTTGGGGAGGGTAGTGGAAATTGGCGCGAAGAAAGAATTATATGCAAATCCTCTGCATCCATATACGCAGGCATTGCTATCAGCCATTCCTGTTATTAATTTTGATCAACCTAAACAAGAAATACCTTTACAAGGTGAATTACCAAGTCCTATGAATCCTCCTGTAGGCTGTGTGTTTCATACACGTTGTCCATATGTGATGGAAAGATGCCATCAGGAACGGCCTGAGCTTCAGGAAGAAAATAAACATCAACGGGTAGCGTGCTTTTTATACGAAAAATAAACTGAAAATTTAGTTTTTATAACGTGAGGTGTGTGTTGTGTTTGGAAATATTACAGATGTGCCTGGAGTTAAAGTTGGGCATGCAGAAAATAGTGAAGGCATTACAGGCTGTACGGCGATCTTAGTGGAAAACGGTGCAGTTTGCGGTGTCGATGTAAGAGGATCAGCGCCAGGCACTCGAGAGACTGATGCACTTGATCCTATTAACGAAATTGATCATGTTCATGGGATTTGCTTGTCAGGTGGAAGTGCATTCGGATTGGATGCTGCGACAGGAGTAATGCAATATTTAGAGGAGCAGGGTGTTGGCGTAGATGCAGGTGTTGCAACAATTCCAATTGTTCCTAGTGCAGTGCTGTTCGATTTATTTATCGGTGATCCTAAGACAAGACCTACTGCTGCAATGGGCTATCAAGCGGCAAAGAGTGCGGTTGTTGGTCCATTTGCAAATGGTAATTCAGGAGCGGGTTATGGTGCGACTGTAGGGAAATTGGCAGGTCCTCAATATTGTATGAAAGGTGGACTAGGCAGCGCCTCTATAGCTGGTAAAGAGGGTGTTGTAGTTGGTGCCATTGTGGCTGTTAACGCTGTTGGGGATGTAAAAGATCCTAATACAAGAGAGACGCTAGCAGGTGCAAGGAACCCACAAACAGGGGAATGGCTTGATTGCTGTACTTATTTAGAAGAGCAAATGCAATCGGAAGGATTATCTGGTACGAATACGACAATCGGCGTTATTGCAGTGAATGCCAGGCTGACAAAAGCAGAGGCAAAAAAAATAGCCCAGCTTACACAAAATGCTCTCGCACGAACAATTTATCCTGTACACACAATGCTGGATGGAGATACGATTTTTGTGCTTGGCACGGGAGATAAAAGATTCCCAGTTGACTATTTGGGCCATTTGGCTACAAGAGCTATGGAGGAAGCAATCATTTCTGGCATTACAGCTGCTGATAAATTAGCTGAAGTAGAAAGCTATAAAAGCATTCAAATAATGAGCACATAGGGAATAGGGGGAAATGACATGAGGCTGAAGAACAATTGGTTGATGTTGTTATTGACATTGATAGTAGTTTTACTAATTAGTGCCTGTTCAAGTGATGACAAAAAAGATGAAAGTTCTGGAGGAAAGAAAGTAGCAGATTTACCTCAAGACATCGTAGTACGCATAAACGATGATCCAGATTTTTTAGATCCGCATAAGGCAACAGCATCTATTTCGTACCAAATGATTCTTAATATTTTTGAAGGACTAATGGCACCGCAAACAGATGGAACTTTAATAGAAGGGTTAGCGGAAAGCTATGCAATATCTGAAGATGGTTTAACATATACATTCAATATTCGTCCGGGTGTGAAATTTCATAATGGTGAGGATTTAACTGTTGAGGATATTCAGTATTCATTTGATCGTTTAATGGGGAAAAACGGTGGCGAAAAGATGTCAAACAGCTTTGATAATGTTGCGTCAACAGAAGCACCAGATGCCAATACATTTGTGATAAAGCTAAAAGAGCCGAACTCTAACTTCTTATATTCATTAACCGCTCGACAATCAGCTATCTTACCAAAAAGCAATGATGGAAAGCATAATGAAAACCCGATAGGTACTGGACCATTTGCTTATGTAAAATACTCTCCAGGTACTAATTTAGAATTGAAGAAAAATGAAAACTACTGGAAGAAAGGGTTACCATACTTGAACAAAGTGACGTTTACCTTCCAATCGGATGATCAAGCAGCGATTATGAGTTTAATGGCCAATGAAGTCGATTTAACGAGTGTTCCTTGGCAGCGCGTAAGTGAAGTAGGAGATAACTATAACTTATCTCATCAAAATAATAACTCATCATTAATCGTGACATTTAATGAAACTAAAGCCCCTTTTGATAATGTTAAGGTCCGTCAAGCAATGAACTACGCTATTAGTAAGTCTGATATTATTGACTCAGTGTTTGCAGGCTATGCTGTACCACTTGGTTCAAATATGAGTCCAGCGATGGGGGACTATCAAAAGAAAGGCTTAGAAGAAATGTATAACCGCGATGTAGAAAAAGCCAAAGCACTATTAGCAGAAGCGGGCTATCCTGATGGCTTTAAAACAAAAATTACAGTGTCTTCGCATAATGATATGTATTCAAATATCGCGCAAATCGTAGCGGCAAATTTAAAGGAAATTGGTATTGATGTGGAGATTGAGGTTGTAGAATGGGGAATTTGGCTAGATCGAGTTTACTTTGGTCGCGACTATCAAATGACAACGATCGATTTAACAGGTCGTGCTTCTGCCTATGAAATTTTAAATGATTACATTTCAACAAATGATAGTGAAAACTTCTTTAAATTTAAAAATGATGAATACGACAAAATTATGGCAGACGTTTTAAAGGAAAGAGATCAGGCAAAACAAATTGACTATTACCATCGTGCACAGGAAATTTTAGCTGAGCAGGCAACGGCGGTGTATATCGCAGATTATCAAATTGTTTGGGGCTCTAATAAGAAAATTACTGGGTTAAAGAGCTATCCATTCTGGTTCCATGATATGTCTGAGGTTAAATTCTCCAACTAGAAAGGGATGAGTGCTAGATGATGTATATAATACGTCGATTCATCCTGTTAATAACAACCATCCTTCTAGTGTCGATAATTACATTCGGTGTTTTTCAAATTTTACCTGGAGATCCGGTTCGGACAATGTTAGGTACTGAAGCGGATCCCACACAAATTGAAAATTTGCGATCAGAGCTTGGCTTGAATCGCCCCCTTTATGAGCAATATGCAGACTGGATGAAGGGATTATTGACAGGGGAATTAGGGAATTCCATTCGTTTTTCAATGCCAGTAAAAGATTTACTGTTTGACAGACTACCTGTAACGATGTCATTAGCTGGGCTCACACTTTTAATTGTGCTACTCATGTCCTTACCATTGGGTATGTTTGCAGCGAGAAGACAAAATAAGTTCAGTGATGTGTCGTTGTCGACAGTAACGCAAGTTGGCATGGCCATTCCTTCTTTCTGGCTTGGCATGATACTCATTTTATATATTGGCATGCAGTTCAGCTTCTTTAAAATAAGTGGGTATATTCCGTGGACGCAAAGTGTAGCAGGAGCGTTAAGTACGCTCGTTCTGCCAGCGTTAACAATTGCGATTCCACAAATAGCAGTCAATTTCCGCTATGTTCGTACGGCTATTTTAGAGCAAGTTCAGCTCGATTATGTGCGTACGATTCGTAGTAAAGGGATGTCTGAGCAAAATGTTATGTATAAGCATGTCTTAAAAAATTCGATGATTCCAATATTAACGGTATTTGGATTGATCATGGCTGAAGTTGTAGCTGGAACAATTATAGTGGAGCAAGTATTTTCGCTACCGGGTGTCGGCCAGCTCCTTATCACGGCTATTAGTAATCGTGACTTTCCATTAGTACAGGGAATTGTTATGTATATTACGGTTGCGGTGGTCATGATCAATTTTATAGTCGATATTTTATATTCTGTATTAGATCCTAGAATCCGATTACGATGAGAGGTGGATACGATGAAAAATATTCAAAGGTACATGAAAAATATCAATTTAATCATTGGTCTACTAGTCATTGTCGGTTTTCTAATCGTAATGATTACCAGCTTTTTTTATACACCACATGATGTGAACTCGATGAATATACCTCAAAAATTACGAAGCCCAAGTAGTGATTATCTTTTTGGTACGGATGAATTTGGTCGTGATATTTTTAGCCGGATTATGAAAGGAACACAAACGGCCTTTGCAGTCGGTCTACTAACGGTCTTTATCGGAACTATTTTTGGTATTTTAATTGGTGGTATAGCGGGGTATGTAGGTGGCTGGATCGATGAAATTTTTATGCGCATGATGGATGCATTAATGGCTTTTCCTGGAATAATATTAGCTTTAATGCTCGTTGCGGTATTTGGACCAGGAATTGTGAATACAGCTATTGCATTAGGCATTATTGCCATACCGGCCATTGCCAGAATTACACGTAGTGGTTTCGTCCAACACCGTGACAACGAATATGTCTTAGCAGCAAAGTTAATCGGCGTAAAACCTTATAGCATTATGTTTCGCCATATATTACCCAATATTTCATCGCAGATTATCGTCGCCGCAACTGTAACTTTTGCGACTGCGATGCTTGCGGAGGCAGCACTGAGTTATTTAGGGCTTGGCGTGCAGCCACCAAACCCTAGTTGGGGACGAATGTTAAAAGATTCACAAGCTTATTTAGTTGGAGCCCCTTGGTACACTTACGCGCCAGGTGGAGCCATTACAGTACTTGTATTAGGTTTGTATATGCTTAGCAATGCGTTACGCGATTTTATGGATCCACGTTCAAAAGCGTAAAATATCAGGTGCTGTTTTTTTCAATAATTCATAGGCCTTTACCGCTATTTCTATATTAAGCCGATGTGGAGCCTGTAAAAAATCAGCACCTAAAATATTTTCTAGTCGTTCAATCCGTTTATAGAGTGTTTGACGGACAATAAATAATTGTTCAGCAGTATCATTTTTGGCACCATTGCATGCTAAATAAACACAGAGTGTTTGATACAGGTCGTTACCATTCTTTTGATCAATCAACAATATTTCTTGTAAATAATCTTTAACGTATTGCAAAAGGGCAGCATGGTCCTGATGTAATAACAATCTGTAAACACCTAAATCCTTGTAGTAAATAGAAGAGGCAAGTTCATTGTGTTGCATCTGAATGGTTGTTTTTGCCTCTTTATAGCCTTGCTGTACGTTGTTAATGGATTGATAAACATTGCTAATGCCAAAGGTAAGGGTTATTTGCTCGAAAAGCTGCGGTGTTTTTCGAGCAATAATCTGCTGTAAAGCTTGATTAAAAGAGACACGACTTTCCTCCGTTTTATCTGCTGCAATGTAAAATGCAAGGATAATAATTTCATGCTGTCGAACCGAAACGGTAGGGAAAAAGCCAAGTTTTTTTAGGATGGAGCGAACAAACATGACGTTTTGTAGCTGTATTTCTTGCCAATCTTCCTCTGAAAAGGTATTGGCATAATCAAGCATATTGAACACGACTACACGATAAAATAAGTTGCGATTTTCCATCGGCAAATAACTTTGATAATACTGAAGATCAATTGGTTCCCCTTGTATTAAGGCGAGGATAAATTCATCCTCACGACTTTGCTGCCGTTCCTGTAGCATTCGATTACGCATCAAAATTTGGGCGATCGACATCGTTGCACGTTCAAGATTTAACAATGTATAATCACTTGGCTTCGGCAGTGCAGAATGCATACATAAATAGCCCCATACTTGTCCAAGTCCATTGACTGGAATGATAACGAAATAATCTTTGTCGATGGATAGTTGTTGAATGGGTTCTTGTATTTCAAGTTGTTGACAGTGGTCCTCCATAAGGTGTAAATACTTTTTGGCTTCCATTGGATAATAAAAGCTTTTTGTATCTTCAGAGACAAATAAAAATAATGCATCGGTATCTTGATGAAGCACCTGTAAAATTTTTAAAATTCCATTTGGCATTAATGACAATTCCATAAAAGTCTTTGATATTGTATCTAGCTGTGTCAATGCTTGCTGATGCTGATTAATAATATACGTATGTAGATCCTGCGTAATATCGATAAATCTTAAAACCTCTTCAAAAATGATGATAGGAAAATCATGAGCATTAGCCATTGCAACCAGTTCTACAGGGACATAATCAAAATAATCACCAATCTCAATACAAAGAGCTGCAGCACCGTTACGAATAAGGTTTTGTAAATAAGCAATTTGCGTTTCACGCTCTAACTGTAAACCTACACCAGTTGTTAAAATGAGCTCACCGCCATTTATTAAAGTATCAAAATCTTTTATTTCTAATATATGTGTCCATAGTACTTGTCGATTTAGGCCTTGTTGTCCTGCGATTAGCTTGGCAGATTCAAAATGCTTTCTCTTTAATACATCACGTACAAGCAGAGGATGTTTCGACATAATAAGCACCTACCCTTCAATGTACAATAATTATGTTTGATTAATCAGAAAATTTCAATGTTAACTAGAATAATAGAGTAAAGTCGGTGAATTAAGGGTTCACGGGTTTAGAAACGGACGAAGGTCATATATAAGGCGTGGAGTGATCGTATTGCAGATAACGGCTATGAAAGTAAGCTTGCTATCATAAAAATGGTGAAGGGAAGGGAGCACACTTTGACATTTATTTATAGCTGTATTTAAAATGATATTTTTCGCAAAGAAAGGCGATTCCAAATGCTCAGAAGCGCATGGAATCGCCTTTAATAATTACGTGTATGACCTTTCTTTACATATTCCCAATCGGTTTCAATGTTTTGACGAATACGAATTAATAAGTCGTGAATACTGTCAATTTCTTTAGGAGAAAATCCATCTAATGCTCTAGCATTCGAATAGTCTCCTTCTCGCTTTAACAATGGATAAATCTTGAGACTTTTGTCTGTCGGGAAAAGCTGTTTGTTTTTCTTGTTACCAATTTCATTACGTTTTTCTACAAAGCCTTTTGTCTCCAACTTTTGAATCGCTCGGGAGGCGGTTGTACGATCTACCTTCAATAGTTCAGCAACCTTTTCCTGAATAATACCAGGGTTTTCACAGATGCGGGTGACATACAAATACTGTCCCTTTGTCAAATCGAGTTCTTTAAACTCAATATTACTAATGGAATCAAGTGCCCTTGCAATCGCACCAATATCTCGCAAAATTTCCTTCATTGATTGCCTCCGAAAAATTTATTGTATTTGCAATAAAAAATGCTCTATACTATATATTATCATCCATGCAAGGAAATTTCACTTTATATCTACAGGTGGAGATTCTAGCAAAGCGGCACTAGCGGCGCAATTGATGGGTTTACTGGCTGGAAAAAAAGTTTTAGCGGCGAAGTGGATGTTCTACCAGCGGAAAACAAAATTCTACCAACGGAGAGTCCGCTCCTAACAGCAAAAAACGAGGAGGAGTATAAAGATGAACACGAAAAAAATTACAGATGAACAGGATTTACAAACAGCATTTGCCATTCGTCAAAAAGTTTTTATAGAGGAGCAAGAGGTGCCTGAGGGAGAAGAATTTGATGAATTCGACACACTAGATGCAGCATGTGATCATATTCTTGTGTACTATAACGAACAACCCGTTGGCACTGGCAGACTGCGAGTTGTTGATGGCTATGGCAAACTAGAGCGTATATGTATATTAATAGAATTCCGCAAATTTGGTTTAGGTAAAGTGATTATCCAAAGTTTAGAGGAACTAGCAATTGAAAAAGGTTTAACAAAATCTAAATTAAATGCACAATCCTATGCAGAAGGCTTTTATGAAAAATTAGGCTATAAGCGTGAAGGTGAAGAATTTATGGATTGTGGCATCCCACATATTTTAATGAAAAAACATTTTAATAGGCTGTAGAGGTTGTCATAAAACATTCTAAAAAATAGCAAACTATACTTAATGTTAGTTTGCTATTTTATTTTTATGCAATAGTTAGCTCTTTTATTTTCCCCCATAATGGCTTAATTTTTTCTTTATTCGGCACATTTTCAAAAATCCAATCTGATTCATTGTTGAAGGCGTTCACTAATTTCTTTACTGCCATCTCATGAGTTACAAGGCTCATACAATTCATGATATCGACTGTTTCATGTAATGGGTCAGTGGGTAATGAATTAGACAACGTTTTAAGTCCAAGTAAAGCCCGCTCAGGACAATACTTATGCAGTAGTACTTTTGCGAAGTGTTCTAAACTATTCCGCAGTAAATGAACACTCCAAATCTCATTTCCACGTTGAGCACTCCAATAATATTGATACAAATACCAGACAGTATCATCTACTGCATCTTGAAATTCGAGTGGAGTTAATGACAAAGTAGTTTTCTTTTGTTTTACTGTAAGGATCCCATTTGGATCAAATAATATTTTAATCGCATCGTGTTCACTTATTTCAGAGGGAGTTACTGTAAATAAATCGATATGAATCAAATCTTCATATATGACTAATAGCTGAGGAGCAATAATATAGATATCATCTACAAAAATGGTTTTCTTATAAGCTTCAATATGTTGATTGCGATTGGGTAAAAAAGCTTCGACATTTTCTTTATTCACAACACAATAAATATCAATATCTGAAAATTCGTCATGCTCCTCTCGAGCCATTGATCCTCTTAAAAATACAGCTTCAATATATTGATCATCTTTTAAACTTTCAAGTAAAACCTCAACTACAAGATCTAATTTCAAGTGTATTCTCTCCTTCTAATAAAACGGCTACCCAAGTTACTTTTGAGTAGCCTGTTTTGCTAGATTTCCTTAACAACAGTACCTGAGATGCTATCGTGAGGAAGAAGTTGTCCGTTTTGTTGTTCGAATGCTTTTGGATTTTTCAAGTAATCGAATATGCTAATTGAGTCACGGTAAGCCATGCGTTTTATAATTTGAGAGGAAGTCAGCCTAGTCCCATTTTCATTTTCAAGAACTAGTCCCATTTTTTTGTAGCCAACTGTTTGCCCCTTTTTACGAAATTGTGCTAATTCAAGTGACCACATAACGACTGTCGGTGTAACGATGGCATGAATCGCCTCGTTTTTTATCTTTTTTCGTAGGATATACTCCACGCCAGCTGTGACAGCCGACGAAATAGCTATATCGATTAGAAATGCTTTTGTTCGTTTTTTTGAAATAGATTTCACGAAAATCTCCTCCTCGTAATAAGTTGCAAAATAGTTAAAAGAGCATATTATCTTTAAATGCCAATTCACGCTTAGTAAGGTAAGATGCAATGGCACCATGTTTTTCGGTCGAAGCTCCTGCATAGCGATTCGCGAATGTTACGAGGGGAATTGCCTGCTCCTTACAAAAGTCGACTAAATTAATCGCTGTAATTTGCTTGCTAAGGAGAATAGCTAACAATGCTCCAATGAAGGCATCGCCCGCTCCGGTTGTATCAATTGCATGAACCTTGTCAGCTGGCACTTTGACATGAAGCTTTTTAGTATAAAGGCTTGCACCTTCTGCGCCACGAGTAATAATGAGTAATTGTACTTTCCCTTGAAATAATGAATGGACAGCTGTTTCCTCATCCTCAATCGCTGTTAAAAATAAAAGCTCCTCCTCGGACAATTTAACGATATGGGCCTCTGGTAAAAATTCTAAAATAGTTTGACGACATGCCTTCTCATCATTCCATAGAGGCAAGCGAACATTGGGATCAAAAGACACAAGACTACCTGCCTGATGAGCCTGTTCAATCAGGGCTATATGTGCATATTTCATTGGGCTTTCGACTAAATTAACTGAGCAAAAATGAACAATATCTTTATCTGTTATTAGATTAGGTGGGAGTTGTTCTTTGCTGTAAAGTAAATCTGCTGCGTGGCGACGATAAAATAAGAAATCACGACCTCCATCGCTTGTCAGAGAAACAAAAGCTAGACTTGTTTCACCCTCAACAGTTTGAACAATATGTTTCGTATCGACTTCGGCTTTTTTTAATGTTTCTACTAGAAAATCTCCAAAAGCATCCCGACCGACTTGTGTAATGAGAGCAGCTTGTTGCCCAAGCTTTGCACAAACAGCTGCAACATTAGCAGGGGCGCCACCGGCATTTTTAGTAAATTGCTCAACTGTAGCAAGGGAGGCATTTTGTTCAGTAGGTGTAAAATCAATTAATAATTCACCAATTGCATATAGTTTACTCACAGAAAAATCTCCTTTACATTATGTCTGAGGCACACGCTTTTTCTTTGGAACGTAAATTGTGTAAAAAATGCCACCAAAAATTAATACAATACCAACTGTTTGCATAAAGCTCGGTATAAAATCAAGCAACAGCATATCAAGCAATATAGCCACAACCGGGTCTACAAATACCAATACTGAAACTAGAATAGTAGAGAGGCTACGAATACTATCAAAAAATAAATAATAAACAAATCCTGTATGAATAAAGCCTGTTCCTAAAATATATAGCCAGTTTGTTGTCGTTAAGCCATCAAATAATGAAAAATTAACAAATGGCAATAGTATGATAATTCCGACTGCAGTTTGGATATATGTTAAGGCATAGGAGCTAAGCTTTGTGATTGTTTTACTTGTGAGCATCGTAAATGCGTAAAACAATGCAGACAGTAATGCCCAAATAAAACCGGATTTCATAAATTCAGAGAGTGACATAAAATTATTTAAACCAATAATGAGCATACTGCCGATAAAGCAAGTTACTGTTGCTAGCAATGCTTGAATAGTCATCTTTTCTTTTAAAAACAATGCGCCAAATATTAAGACGAATATTGGTGCTAAATTATAGATAGAAATGGCAATGGAAATCGACATTTCTTCAAATGCTTTAAATAAAAATACCCAGTTTAAGACAATAAAGACACCGCATAGAAGTGTACGTAATATTTCTTTTTTATCCCATTTCTCCGTTTTATGGCCACCTGTTATAAGCCACATTCCTCCTAGAAAGAGGGTAGCGCAAATACATCTAACAAATACTAGCTCGATAGCAGGTACGCCAGTATGAACGGTAAAAAATCCAATAGAGCCAAAAAGGGCCATTGAAACAGTTAGTTTGATAATCGCTGAAATGTTCATCCAAAACCTTCTTTCTATAAAATTTTTATAATTTTTGATGCTTGTGAAAGTAGGGGAGGCTTAATGTTATTCCGCTCCGTTATCAAAGTTCTTCGCACACGTAGATGTTGGAATTGCTCGGCTCCTCTACAAATCTTGCAATACTTAATGTGGAAAAAATAGGGAGGTAAAGCCGACAGGTATATCAGACTGTCGGCTCTTCAATAATAGTTCTGCAATTATTCTCGGATTTGGCCGTTACCGTGAATGTAATACTTTGTAGATGTTAACGCTGGTAAACCCATTGGTCCCCGAGCGTGTAATTTTTGCGTACTAATGCCGATTTCTGCACCGTAGCCAAATTCAAAGCCGTCTGTGAAGCGAGTTGAGGCATTGTGATAAACAGCTGCAGCATCAACACTATTTAAGAAAGTATCTGCTACTAACTGATCCTCAGTAATGATGGCTTCAGAGTGATTCGTGCCGTATTTATTAATGTGTTCGATTGCTTCATAAACGTTTTCCACAATTTTAACGCTGATTTTTAAATCTAAATATTCAGTTGCATAGTCTTCAGCTGTTGCTAGTTGAGCGAATTCAAGAGCTTGACACACGGTTTCATCACCGATAATTGTCACACCGGCTTGATGCATCGCACTTAGTAGCTGTTTGCCGTGCTCTTTAAACCAATCAGGATGAATAAGTAAGCTTTCTGCTGCATTACAAACCGAAGGACGCTGTGTTTTCGCGTTGATACAAATCTGTTCTGTTTTTATGTAATCGGCCGTATGGTCCACATAAATATGACAGTTGCCAGCACCTGTCTCTAGTACTGGTACAGTAGCTTCATTTACTACTAAGTCAATAAGTGCTTTTCCGCCACGAGGAATTAATACATCTAAGTATTCTTTTAAATGGAATAATTCTTTAACAGTTTCACGATTTGTATCCTCGATTAATTGTACTGCGCCCACAGAGATAGACGTTTTACTAAGTGCACGATGAATACTTGCCACAAGTGCTACATTAGAAAATTTGGCTGAAGAGCTACCACGTAGAATGACTGCATTACCTGTTTTCAATGATAATGTTGCCGCATCTACTGTTACATTAGGTCGCGCCTCGTAAATCATTCCGATAACACCAATTGGTACTAGACGCTTTTCAATCAGTAATCCATTATCTTTTTCTATTCGCTCTAAGAGACTGCCTACTGGATCATTTAATTCAACAAGCAACTGAATAGCACTTGACATAGCTTCTACCCGTTCTTTATTTAGCATGATGCGATCAAGTGTAGAAGCGGGCATTCCTTGTTTTTCGCCATTAGCTAAATCCTTTGCATTTTCAGCAATGATAATATCTTGGTCGATGATTAATTGCTCAGCAATTTTTGTGAGAGCCTCATTTTTTTCGCAAGTTGTTTTAATATTTAAAATATAGCTGGCAGCCTTTGCTAGCTTTCCTTTTTGTTGAACTTCACTTGTCATGTGAATTCCTCCTTAATTTGTTTAAATTTTAAGCCATTTATCTCGGTGAATGACCTCAATAGGATAGTTCGCTAACTCATCTGTACGTTTTCCCATCGCATGTGCTAACTCTAGGGAAGAATATAAGACCTCACCACGGCCAAGCAGTCTCTTGTCACTATAGACCTCGACAACGTCTCCATTTGCAAAATCACCTTCGACACGACAAACACCAGCAGGCAACAAGCTTTTCCCATTTGCCAATAATGCATGCTCAGCACCGCTATCTATAAAAATTTTACCAGATACTTCCGTGAGTGCAATCCACTGTTTATTATTAGTTAAAACAGCAAGCGCATCATGCTCAACATACGTACCATCACCACGGCCTTCTACGATGTCGACAAGCTTATTAGCGCCGTGACCAGTTCCGATAAACACTTTGACACCTGCATTTAAAGCTGCTCTAGCTGCCAGTAATTTAGATTCCATACCACCTGTACCGACCTTCGAGCCTGCACCGTCTGCAAAACCTAGCATTTCATCAGATACCTCTGTTAAACGATCAATACGTTTGGCGTCTGGGTTTTTATTTGGATTGGCGTTATACAAACCATTGATGTCTGTTAAGATAATGAGCTGATCGGCATGAACAAGACCACTTACTAGTGCTGATAACATGTCGTTATCTCCAAAGGTTAATTCGCTGACAGATACCGTATCGTTTTCGTTAATGATTGGCAATATGGAGCGCTCTAGTAATTCTTCAAATGTTGCATATGCGTTTTTATAGCGCTCTTTTTTTGAAAAATCAGTGCGTGTTAGTAAAATTTGTGCAGGCACAATATCATAAATGCTAAATAGAGCATTATAGGTTTGAATAAGTAAACTTTGCCCAACTGCCGCTGCTGCCTGCTTTCCTTTTACTGTAACGGGACGAGAAGGGTACCCTAGCTGTTTAAAGCCTGCTGCAACTGCACCTGATGAAACAAGCAATACTTCATGACCGTATTTTTTTAATTCAGCTATCGCTTGAACATGGTCCATTAAACGTATTTTATCAATTTCACCTTTTGCATTTGTTAAGGAACTACTCCCAATTTTGACGACGATTCTTTTTCTTTCCATAGTAATACCTCCAATTCGCCATTGATGTGATTTAAACTTTAGCAGGCTGGTAAAAATTAAAAAATAAAAAAAGCCCTTTCATCCTAATAAATTAGGACGAAAAAGCTTGCTTTCCGTGGTACCACCTACATTGAATGTCATTGACATTCCACTTTACCTCATAACGCTTGAGACTGCGCCTAGTTTAGCTAGGACGTTTTACGAAGTAGGTTCTTTAGTCTTTCTTGTACAATGCCTTACAGCCGATGGGCATCGCTCTCTGATCAAGCAGTTTCTAAGTACTAGTCTTCGTCGCTTTTATTTTTATAATTGAATATCTTTTTTGAATGATGTCTCATTCCTCAAAAAGTAATTGAATAAAGAATGCACTACTTTAGCAAGTCTGTCAAGCTGATTAGGAATGTTAATAGTAAGTTTTAAAAAAAGTAGGTAATACTGAACAATCGAGGGTAAAGTGTGAGGGGAAACACCACTTTGTTTATTTGTACCACCAGATTGCGACTAACAGTGGGAGCATCGCTAAAACAATCACGAAAAAACTCCATACTATTTGTTTTCCTGAAGACATATTTTTCGGTTTTAAAGTCATTTGTTCATAGAGTTGGTTGATGGCACGTTGTTCTTTTGCGTAAAGCATTGTTTGAAATTCATCGTAATCTTGAATATAACTTGAGGGAGGACGAGGACTAAAGCGTAAACTTCGAATATCGTCAGTAATCTCTTTTTCACCCATCCAATAAGTAATAACTGGTGCTAACCCTGAATTTTGCGTAGCCTGTACCTTGATATCATGTGTTTTCATTTTATAATAGACATTTCCTTGCTCGTCTTCATATTGTTTTACAATATCACTTACTGCCATCGACAAACACCTCTTTCTTCAAAACAATACTACTTTTACGTTTTACTAATATTCATTATAATGTATTAAAAAGAAAAGTGTCGCTTAAGCGAGCATAATTAAACTGAATATTTTTTTGTAAAAATTTAGAAGTCCACGTTATCGTATAGTATAATGGAAATAATTCCATTTAATAATGGTTCTTTTCTAAAAGTAATTGTTCATTACCGAAAGTAGAGTATGACATGACATTTTCTTAAAAAGTATGTCATGTGAATAAGGTGATTGAAGGTAGAGACTGGGGGTTTCTTGGGGATCAGCGTCACAGATGACCAACATCCTGCCGTTGCGTATGCACTACGCTTTCACACATGTTGCTGCCGCTGCTGTTTCACACATTAGTTGCCCCGACGCTCCTAGGAAAGAGCCCAGTCGGAACGGAAATCAATCCAACGATATAATGCGCATTTTTCTAAAATTAATAGAAAGAAGGGGTAGTATTGGCAATTTCAACGTTATTGGCATTTTTAGGAGCAGCAATTATTTTAACATTAATGCCAGGACCAGATAATTTATTTGTTCTTGCACAAAGCATTACACAGGATAAAAAGGCGGGTATCGCGACATCACTTGGTCTGTGTACAGGTTTGCTCGTTCATATAGGAGCGGCTGTTCTCGGAATCTCAGCTATTATTTATCAATCAACAGTTATTTTTTCTATTGTTAAGTTTGCAGGAGCAGCGTATTTATTGTATTTAGCTTGGCAATCATTTCGCGCAAAAGGGGATCCATTCACGCTGGAACAGCAAAATAAACAAGCCTATGTGACGTTATATCGAAAAGGTATTTTAATGAATATTTTAAATCCAAAAGTTTCATTATTTTTCTTAGCACTATTGCCACAGTTTGTAAATCCTTCTAATGGTCATGTAGGTTTGCAGATGTTAATTTTGGGTATTGTATTTTTAGTACAAGCGCTTATACTATTTTCATTATTTAGTATTTTTGCAGGTAAAGTAAGAAAAGTAATTATTGGGAAGCCTGCAATTGCTAAACGATTGAATATGATTCAAGGGGTACTTTTCACTTTTATTGGAATACAAATAGCGCTGAGTAAACAGTAAAATGGAGGATTTTCATGGCAATTTTACATATAACGTTTAGCTTATCTACACAAGGTTCGATAAAACATGCAATACGACAGCATCATTTACAACGAGATGAGTCAGTGCTTTGTGTCAATGAGATTTTCTCGTTTGGTCCACTAAGCAGCGCAGAAGAAAGAAAAAGCTGGTTAGAAGCTCATATCTTTAGGGACAATGAAGAACGTGAATTGTACGAGGATCTTCAACAAGCATGGAAGAAAAAAATTGCCGGTTTACCGTGTGATGTTGATGTCTGGGTTTGGTACAGCCAAAGTACTCATGAAGAGATTGGGTTACGTTTTGTCATGAGCGAGTTGATCAATAAATGTAGTATGGTATATGGCATTGATGCTACAGAGGGCTTAAAGCGTGTACATCCAAACATGAGGATTCGTCAAACAGGTGAACTTTCATCGGATTTGCTAATGAAGCTACGTTCTGAGGCAAAGCGCTTTTCTATTGATGAGTGTCAGCAACTTGCAATGGAATGGAAAGAGCTGAAACAAAACCCTAGTACACTGCGAGTTTGGAAAGATGGAATAGTACATGTAGCGGAAAATGCATTGGATCCAATCATACTGGAATATGCGGAAAGAGCCCATGCCGAACTAAATGAGGAATGGCTTATTCCGATGCGTATCATCGGTGAAACAATTGGTGCAATAGATGACTATTTAAGTGAAGAGTTTGTGGAGAAACGCCTAATGACCCTAGCGAAGCAGGGACTTTTTGAAATTGATGGAGATACAACAGATATGTATTCGTATCAAATAAAATATGTAGGAAAGTAATAATAAATTTCTTTACAGCAACCACCTTTCTTATGGAGAAGGTGGTTTTTGATGTTGAAGAAAATTATCTTGTAGTGAACCTCAAAATGAGAAAGTACTCATTAAAAATTTATTGAACTCTTAAAACATTCTCCTAAACGTTTCATAATGACCTGTCAGAATAGGGACTGTAAGAAAACTTTACAATAATTTTTAGGAGGAACTCAAAATGATAAAGAAATTAATGATCCCAGTTTTAGCAGCAACATTTATTGGAGGCGCGTTTGCAGGTAATTATGTTATCACATCTGCATTTGCTAGCAGCGATAAAGTGGAGACTAGTCAGGTAGAAACTGAAAAGGATGACGATAACATTGCTGAACTGCAAGCAAAAGCGAAATTATCAGTAGAAAAAGCCCAAGAGATTGCTCTTGAAAATGTTACAGGAACAGTGCAAAAATCTGAATTAGAAGATGAAGACGGTGTTGTGGTCTACGGTTTTGAAATTAAAACTTCATCTGGCGATGTGAAAGATGTAAAAATCGATGCTGCTTCAGGTAAAGTAGTGAAAGTGGAAGCGGAAAATGAAGATGATGGAGCAGAAGAAAACGATTAATTGTATTAATTAAAGGAATGGGTGAAAACCCTTCCTTTTTTCTATTGTCACTTTTTGTAGGTAGTTGCAATAATTTCTCATTAAAATGGAGATTATAGGATAAAAAATAGATGAACTTCTTCTCTATTTATTATGCAACCAGTTAGTCTACTCGCAAGAGGTAATGGAAAATGATCCAAGTCACCAAATGTATGCAACACAGAACTTCAAGTGAATTGTTAGTTTTTCTATAATCCGGTAACATGGGAATAGTATAAATCTTAGGAGGGCTCGCATTTGAAGAAAGTATTAATCATAGAGGACGAGGAAAGAATTACGGAATTTTTAGAATTAGAACTTACACACGAAGGCTTCGATGTGGCGATTGTCCATGATGGACGTGAAGGACTGGAAACAGCACTGAATCAACATTTCGACCTTATTCTCTTAGATTTAATGCTACCTCATTTAAACGGTACAGAAATTTGTAGAAGAATTCGACTTGTAAAAGAAACGCCAATAATTATGCTTACTGCGAGAGATAGCATTATGGATCGTGTGATGGGTTTGGATGTGGGAGCTGATGATTATATGTCTAAGCCTTTTTCAATTGAAGAATTGTTAGCAAGAATGCGTGTGATTTTTCGTCGAAATGAACGATATGAAAAGAATGTTATCAAGCATTTGAAATTTAAAGAAATACAAGTTGATACGATGTCTCGAACGGTTATGAAAGAGAATGAAGAAATACCTTTGACAAAAAGAGAATATGAACTCCTCTTAATATTTTTACAAAATGTAAATCGCGTACTTTCTCGGGAATTGATATTGGAAAAAATCTGGGGATATGAGACGGAAGTGGAAACGAATGTAGTAGATGTCTATGTTAGATATTTGCGCAATAAACTTCAAAATGATGAAGATCATTATATTCATTCGGTTCGTGGCGTCGGGTATGTAATGAAATGATGAAATCGTTGAAGCTAAAAACAAAAGTTGTTTTATGGACAACGGTAATGATGATTGGCTTATTCGTTTCTTATAATATATTGCAATATTTTGTGATGAACAGTTGGATGATTCATTATGAAGAACAGTCGGTTGAAAATAAAATGTTATCTATACAAAATCTTTATGGTAACCAAAATCTATCTAGCCAGTTTATTAAAGAAAATAAATCGTTTATTCATTCCATTAATGAAAAATCAGAGACCATTCGTATATTGGATGAAAATGGAGAAAGTATTATCGCTGTTAGTGAAGAAGAATTATTGCAAGTACCTTCTCACTCAGTTCAAAACGGACAATTTGAACTAATCAAAACAGGTGACGACCGACTGTTAGTGTATCGAGAACCATTAAATGGTACAAATTTCGAAGTTGAAATTATTCGTAATATGGAGATCTTCGATAATTTATTAGGACAATTTGGGCTAGTTATGTTTTTGTCAGGGATTGGTGCAGTCTTTTTAAGTTTAGTAGGTGCGCTATTCATTTCTAAACAAATCGTTAGGCCGATACAGGATATTTCCCAAACACTTACTAAAATTAAAAAGTTTGGTTTAAAAGAAAGGGTGCAAGTACAGCCTGCACAAGATGAAATTGCAGAATTAGCAAATCACTTTAATGAACTGATGGATCAATTAGAAACTTCATTTAATCAACAAAAACAGTTCGTGGAAGATGCTTCACATGAATTAAGAACGCCGATTTCGGTGTTGAATGGAAACTTAATGATGTTAAATCGTTGGGGAAAAAATGATCCTGAAGTGTTAGATAAATCATTGAATTCATCTTTAAAAGAAGTAAATCGAATGGAAAAACTGGTAAAGGATTTATTAGAATTATCTAGACTAGATTCAGAAAAAATCAAGAATGTCTCAATTTTATTGGAGAATCCTCAATATATTATTGAAAAAGTTATCAATGATTTTCATATTACCCATCCAGATTTCTCTTTTTCGCTTCAAATAACTAAAGGTGAAGCATTGACAATAACAGAAGGGCATCTTGAACAACTACTTACAATATTAATCGATAACGCTATTAAGTTTTCAAATGATGAAAAAAAAGTAAACATCTATTATCATCAGCATGAGTTGACTGTGCAAGATTTTGGAATCGGTATTCCTAAAGAAGATATACCTTTTGTTACAAATCGTTTTTATCGAGTGGAAAAATCACGTAATCGAAAAAAGGGGGGATATGGAATTGGGTTATCCATTGCACAAAAATTGATGGACAACTATCAAGGCAAATTATCTATTGAAAGTCAATTAGATGAGGGAACATCTGTTACACTGACTTTTCCAAAATCCATTTGAACATATCAATTTCGCCTTGGTGTAATTGTAGCTGCCGCTTCGCTTTCGCTACAGACAACATTTGCCGCTGCCGCTTTGCTTTCGCGCAGATAAACAATGTGTCCGGATTTTGAATTTTGCCCGCACAATTCATTCCTTTGAAAATCCGTGACATCCGCCGGAGGCTTAAGCCCAACGTGATGTTGGTCACTCAGTCGTTGCCACAGGACGTGGCGTTCTTAGACTGAGTACCCCTATTTCAGTAGGTGTTTGGACACCCTATTGAAAAGGAACCACAACCGCATTCATCACGCCACATTAAGAGGTGGGAGTCTTATGTACCAGTCGCTAAGCTTTCGGTACAAAAACAATTTACTGAATGAAGATAAAGAAAAGCGAGTAACAATGGTGAAATTGTTACTCGCTTTTGTGTTTTAGTTCGTTTATTAATGAATGATAGTGACTTCCCATTACTTTTCTTTGTAATAATCGAATACAAATTGCTGAAATTGTCGTGCTGATGGTGGAAGATATCGATTTTCAATCCAAGCCATACCTATAATTCGTTCACAAACCATATCCTCTACACGAATTTTCGCCAATTTATTTGGATTCAAGTCTTCGTCAACAGGCAGTAACGATACGCCGAGGCCAGCACTTACAAAACCAGCTACTGTTGATACTTCATCACCTTCAAAAGTAATCTTCGGTTTGATACCTGCTGCACTTAATAATCTATCAGCTGTCCGGCGCAATGCGTAACCTTTTTTCAACAAAACAAAATTTTCGTGTTCAAGTTCCTTCATTTTAATGCTTTTACGGTTGGCGAGGTGATGGTCAATCGGCACCATAATATAAAGCTCATCTCGCCACAGCTCCTTCCAACAAACGGGTGGCTCCGTGTCAATCGCTGCAAGTAGGCAAAGATCTAACTCTCCTGCTAGTAATTGCTTTAACTGGGAGTGTGAGTAATTTTGTGTAAAGTGAAAGCGTATATGCGGATGGTTCTGACGGAATGCGCGGATCAGGTCAGGTACGATGCTAGTCCCTAGAGTATGTAAAAAGCCGAGTGATACATCTCCTAGCTCGGGGTTATTAAGCTCCTGTAATTCTATAACTGCCTTTTCATATTCTTTACGCATGCGTTGGACACGATACAAAAAAAGCTCGCCATATCGGTTGAGCATAATCGAACGTCCTTGTCGGTCGAATAAAGGTACGCCTAATTCCTCTTCAAGCTTTGAAATAGAACGACTTAATGCTGGTTGAGAAATCGTTAATGCTTCAGCGGCACGAGTCATATGTTCAAGCTTTGCTACTGTTGCAAAATATTCCAATTGCTGCCATTCCATTATTTCACCTCTATTCTCGTTATTTTTGAGTTAACAGCATTATAACGGTAAAAGAGTAGGAAGTATAGGCACATAAAGTGAAACTTTAATCAGTGGGATGTTTCCCACTGATTATTAGTCTTCACCAATCAGGCATTTACGGTCAATTCATCTCCCGCCCAACTTCTTTGTTTTCGTAGAATTTTGCTTCGTTTTTGATAAAGATAAATTACTACCCGTTAATGCTGGAAAAAAAGATTTTAAAAACTTTGCACTTAAAAAGTGAAATGTAAAAATAAAAGTAACAGAAAGCGTTATATAACAGTCATTAACCTCACATCGTTAATGCATGAAACACATTAATATGATAAAAACTATAAATTGTACATTATGAATAAAGGGTGTTAAGATAGACACATAAATTACACAATTACAAATTTCCGTGAAGGGGATACTATAAAATGAATTTAACTAAGCCACAACCTCTAACAATTGAGGGAGGCAAAAAAGCCGTACTATTACTGCATGGATTCACAGGTAGCACAAAAGATGTGAAAAAGCTAGGTGAATTTTTATCAAAACGTGGTTATACAGTTCATGCACCGATATATAGTGGGCATGGTGTAGAACCAGAAGCATTACTTGAAACAAAACCAGAAGACTGGTGGAATGATGTTGTGGAAGGTTATAACTTCCTAAAAGGTAGAGGCTATGAAGAAATCGCGGTAGTAGGAATTTCACTTGGCGGTGTATTTTCGTTAAAAGTAGCAGAAACGTTTCCTGTGAAAGCATGTGTTGCCATGTGTGCACCAATCACACGCGATAACTCAAAAGGCTTATTTACACGTTTATATCATTACGCTCGTTTATATAAACATTTTGAAAATAAATCAAAAGATCAAATTATTTCAGAATTACATGAATTACGCATTACACCTAAGGATTCATTAGATGGTGTAACACGTTTAACAACAGAAACACGCGATGATTTATCTACAATTAAAGCACCTACATTAGTATTACAAGGTTCATTAGATGATGAACTTTATCAAGAAAGTGCACCATTCATTTTAAATACTGTGGAAACTGATGATAAAGAAATTATTTGGTATGAAAAATCTGGTCATATCATTACTTTAGATAAAGAGCGCGAAAAAGTGTATGAGGACGTATACAAGTTTTTAGATCATATAGATTGGTCTGTAGCAAACTAAAGAGCTGTCAGCAGACAGCTCTTTTAGTTTTGTCTAAATAAAGCTAGGAACTGTACAATTAACAATTTTAAAAGAAAAAACTATTGTTTTTAAAATAAATGATTGATACCATAGTGGAATTGTAGTAAGAAATCTCTTTTTATTTATTTGCAATAGTTAATTACATCTAAGGAGTACATCAAAATGCAACAGAAAATACCTTTTTCAACATATGCAGTCATTGGTACAATGCTTTTCGGACTGTATTTTGGAGCAGGGAATCTTATTTTTCCAATTCAGCTTGGACAATTAGCAGGGACCAACTTTTGGTTTGGCCTAATTGGATTTTTAGTAACAGCTATCGGTTTACCGTTTCTAGGTATTTTAGCTATCGGTTTATCAGGAAGTAACGGTTTGCGTGACTTAGCGAGCCGCGTTCACCCGTTATTCGGTGTCATCTTTTCATTAGCTCTCTATTTAACGATCGGTCCCTTTTTTGCGATTCCACGTACAGCGACAGTTCCGTTTGTTGTTGGCTTTGAACCATATATACAAGCGGAACATACAACACTTTTACTTGCTTTATTTAGCTTCGTATTTTTTGCCATCGTTTTTTATTTCTCATTGAATCCAGCGAAAATTATGGATTATATCGGAAAATATTTAACACCAGCATTTTTGATTGTGTTATTTATTTTAATAATTATTAGTATTGTAAAACCGATGGGGCATTTCCAACAACCTATGGGAGATTATATTGATTCAGCATTTATGACAGGCTTTAAAGAAGGCTATAACACAATGGATGCGTTAGCCTCATTAGCTTTTGGTATTGTCGTTATTAATGCGATTAAAAGCGCAGGAATATCTGATAGAAAAGAAATTGCTAAAGCAACGTGGAAATCTGGTATTTTTGCCATGGCATTAATGACGTTAATATACGGCTTAATAACGTATATGGGGGCATCGAGTATTGATGCTGTTGGTACATTTGATAACGGTGGCTTAATTTTTGCCGCGGTGGCAGATCATTATTTTGGGTCATACGGGGCTATTTTACTGGCAGTTATTATTGTCCTAGCTTGTTTAAAGACAAGTATTGGCTTAATCACATCTTGTAGTGAATTCTTCCACGAAGTGTTCCCGAAAATAAGCTATAAATGGTTTGTTTTCTTATTGTGCGTTGTGTCATTTACAATTGCCAACTTCGGATTAACGAATATTATTAAGTTCGCCATTCCAGTGCTGATGTTCTTATATCCACTAGCAATTGTCTTAATTGTTCTTGCATTATGCTCGTCACTATTTAAAAATAAGCAAACGGTCTATGCGATTGCTATGATTTTTACAATTTTTATTAGTATCATTGATGGTTATAAAGCGTTAGTGGACAGCATTCCTGCGGCGAAACTAGGTATTTTTGATGCGGTTGAAAAAGCTTATTCGAACTTTTTACCTTTTTACGACATAGGCTTAGGATGGATATTACCAGCGTTAATTGGTGCTTTTATAGGATGTTTATTCCCAGCAAAAACAGCAGGGGAAAATTTGAATATTAAATAATCAAAAGCACGCACAATGTTTCATGTGCGTGCTTTTTTCTATGTTGAAGCTTAGTAAGCTGTCCAGCCACCATCAACAGCAATTACTTGTCCGTTGACAAAACTCGCTTCATCTGAGCCAAGGAATATAGCGAGCTGAGCAATTTCTTCAGGTTGTCCTGCACGTGGGTTAATAGCTAAACCTAGTGCTTGGCGAGCTGCACCTGTTTGACTCACATTTGTCATAGAAGAAGCAATGTTTGTTATCACTGCACCTGGAGCGATACCATTACAGCGAATATTTTTATCTGCATACATAAATGCTGTATTTTTTGTTAGACCAACAACAGCATGCTTAGAAGCAGTGTAGGCAGCCCCAGCACGAGCGCCATATAGACCACCAGCAGAAATATTGTTTACAAAGACACCATGTCCTTGAGCAAGGAAAATCTCTGATGCCATACGCATCGAACGCATTACTGCAGTTGTATTTACCGCGAATACTTTGTCCCATCGTTCATCAGAAACTTCACCGACAGGCTCCATGCCATCCATAATACCAGCATTATTTACTAAAATATCTAAGTTGCCGAAAGCATTTATTGTTACATCAAATAAGCGCTGTAAATCTTCTGTTGATGCAACATTTGTTTGAATGGCGATCGCTGAGCCACCAGCTGCTTGAATACCTTCAACAACAGCTTGTGCACCTTCTAAATTTAAGTCAGAAACTACGACCTTTGCTCCTTCTTTGGCATAACCTTCTGCAATTGCTTTACCCATACCTGACGCTGCACCTGTTACGATGGCTACTTTACCTTCTAATCTCATCACAAAAACCTCCTATAATTTATGTTCTTTCACCAGAGTTTGTTCCAGTGATTTTGAGGATATTAAATGTTAGATATTGAACATGTGTTCATTAAAATAATATAATGATTTTGTAAGCGATTTCAATGCGCAAAATACTAAGAACTGTTCAGTAATCAACACATATATATAAATCTGTTTAGTAAGGGGGAAAAAATTTGAGCACTAACGATTTAAGAGTTGTTAAAACAAAGCAAGCATTACATAATGCTTTACTAACGTTATTGAGTGAGAAGCCTTTAGAAAACATTACAATCGCAGAAATTTGCCGGGAGGCGAAGGTGAATAGGGGTACCTTCTACTTGCACTATGAGCAAAAGGAAGGGCTATTTGAGGAATACTTTCAGGAAATTATGGAGGATTTAAATAATTCCTATGAGGAACCGTACCGTGCAGTAACAACATTGGATAAAAACCAAATAGATCCAAATACTATTCGTATATTTCATCATATTGAGCGCTTTAAAATGTTCTATCGTATTGTTTTTTCCAAAAATGTGCCGCTGACATACTATTACATGTTATTTGATGGAATTTTCGCTCTGCTAAAAAGAGATATCACACTCCATAATAAAGTACATGATGAGATATCCATTGAGTATTATAGTGCGTATCAAGCAAACGCAATCATTGGCCTAATCATTCAATGGTATCGTCAAGATTTTGTGGATAGCGTAGGTACCTTGAATAAACAACTTGCGGCTATTTTGCGAATTGGTGATTAATTAATTAGTCGTTTAATTAATCAAAGTAATGAAATAATGAGGTTGTAAAATTAATTAGAAAACGAAGCTGAATTTTTTGCGTGCGATGGTTCTCTAAACGTACAGAGGACTATTTTGTTTCATTAGATAATAATCATTAATGAAAGAGATAGTCCTCTAAAAATTTATTTGAATTGAACAAATAAAGTATCAGGGTCGAATATCGGATAACTATCATTGCAATTAAGTTCTCTTAATTCTTTTGTTTTCCAATTATAACTCAACGTATTGTTTTTGTAGTTTTCCATAATACTTGTAGAAAATACCGTACGTATTGAACTTATTTCCTGCATAGATGGTGAAAGTTTTGCTGACCGAATTGCAGAATATTCTTTCGCTGGTAAACTATCTTTATCATATACGCTCCTATTTTGTTCAGGGGTTGCAAATATAATAATATGCAATGGACTTGAATTTTGATTATGATAACCATGGACATAATTAGTCCATCCAAAAACGATTTCATTTTCATATGCTTTCAATTGTTGTTCGAAACTTACATCATAAATGAGTTCTCCTTGCAAAATAATTGCACTGTCTTCTCCATATGGATGAAAATGTGCAGCAATTCCTTCATCATCTTCGTCAATTTGGAAATATAAAATCCGGTGATTGAGACATGAACTTTCCCATAATTTTCCAAACTTTTTGTCTGAATTTATTAGATCACTAAGTTGAATAATCTTCATATTAATACCTCCTACAAAGAATGTATTACTTTTCTTTTGAATTGTAATTTAGACTTTTGTCTGAAGATATACTTTTGTTATTTAATTGCTTTCAAATTTTTCAAAATAAAATTATTAAATTGTAGTGGAAACACTTTCTTCACTGTCATTGCTTATGTTTGATCTTCTTAAAGCAACGACCATAGCAGAAATGCCCAGTGTTACAGCTATGATAATTCCTAACGAGCTACAATCACTCATTAAATTATCAGTGCTTCCACCAAAAATAATGGTGAAATAGCCATCAGCTCCATAAGTAGCCGGGAGAAGTGACGCTAGTTTATTGTAAAAATCAGATAGCATTTCTTGTGGAACAAGCACACCTGAAGTAACAAGCTGAATCGAAAGAGCGCAAATATTAAAAATCATACCCAAGTTACCAAAAACTATAATAAAGGCTTGTGCCAAGCAGAGGAAAGCCCAAAACATTAATGCTTGAAAAAGATATACTGTTAAAAAATTTGCTTGACTAGAAATATTAAATAGATGCATTAAACCAATAGTTAATAGTGGAAGAGCGAAGGCTACCCCAATATTAATGAGCTGTCTTGCTAGGAACAATTGCCATTTCGAAACTTTATCTTGGACAAGTTGTGCAGCCTGCTGATGCTGCATAATCATTACCATTGCACCAACAAACGACGAAATAATAACCATCAATGGTACAAAATTCGCGGCAAACTCTTCAATATTATTCGTTTTATTAATAGTAGAACCTACCGTATGGTCCTTTACACTTCTAATTGTTGTAGCAACGGCTTCGTTAATTTGTTGTACTGTATTTTGCTCCAATGGAAGCTGTGAGAACTTTTGAGTAAATGCTTCAATGGTTTTACCCTGCTGTATAGGATAAAAATTATGATTAATTTCCTCAGTTACTTGTTTGGCTACTCCGTCCATCATATTTTTTGCGATGCTTGCATTTGCTTGATTAATAGAGTAAATAATTTCAGCCTCTTTACCTGCTTGTAATTGACTCGTAAAATTGCTTGGAATATGAATAATCATATGGATATCACGTTGATTTAATGCTTGCTCACCTTTGTCTAGAGAGGTGTAATTTTCAATTGTAAAAGGTAGTTTTCCTTTTATTTCATTTACTACTTGTTGCCCCATCTCAGTATCTTCGCTAATTAGTCCAATTTTCAAATTTTTTGTTCTGTCATTTACACCATCATAGGCAGTCATCCATACGGAAAAGAAAATTACCTGGAATGCAATTGTAATGACAATGCCAATATAAGTTTCTCGAATTTTAAATAAAGCTTGTAAACCTTTCATATAAAAACCTCCTTTAAAGTAAGTACTTACTTGCATTGAAAGAAAAAATTTTTTCTAGGGAGCCAAACCCCTAGAAAAAATTGAAACACTCGTTTTTAACAATGTTTCAGTTGGCATATCGGAAACGATTGTTCCTAAACGTGCCCGCGAAATGAAATGACCAAAATTAATAGCGATAAGGGATAACGCTGCTGCTTCAAAATCAATCTCTCGAATTTTGCCTCTTTCATGCATTTTCTGAAAATAATGAGTTAGCTCATTTTTTATATGAAGAGGGATATGAGCAATCTCTTCATTAATTTCTGGAAACTGCATAGCTTCCTTAAAGCCAATCATTACAAAGTCTTTAATAGACATTAAAAAGTTAAAATGCTTTACAGAGAAATTTACTAAATCCGTTTCCAAATCCCATGTAACATTTTTATTGATTTCTTCCTGTAAAAGAGGAAAATAGGAAAATTGCTCAATAATGGCCTTTAAAATGCCACGCTTATTTCCGAAATGGCGAAAAATTGTTACTTCATTGACCCCCGCTAATTCAGCAATTGCTTTAGTTGTTGCCGCAGTATAGCCCTTCTCACTAACGAGTTGTAAAGCTGCATCTATGATTCGTTCTGCGGTACCTTTTGTTGACAATAGAATTCTTCCTTTCGTGCAAGTGATTACTTACATGCTAGCATAGAGCAAGTTCTTAGGCAATAAAAATATTTACAGACAATGGAAAGAAATAACGCTTGAGTAACAAAATAAAGCTCAGGTAAGACCGGAATAGCACGGATAGCCAGGAAAATCATCTAAGGTGAATCAAAACAACAACCTAGTGATACACTGCTAGTATGAAAAGTTATAATAACTTTTTATGGAAAAAACGCGTTGACAACTATATCGTCTGCTGATATATTTTATTTATATCGTCGGACGATATATTGTTAGTCGATATAAAAAGGGGGATTTGTATGACTCAAGAACATCCGCCATTAACAGAAGGCGTTTATTATATTTTATTAGCTTTATTTGATGCAAGGCATGGTTACGGCATCATGCAACTAGTAGAGGAAATGAGTAATGGTCGTGTTCGGCTTGGAGCGGGGACGATTTATGGAGCAATTAAAACATTACTCGAGCGAGGATGGATTGAGGCGCTAGATGGTGATGGACGAAAAAAGGAATACATTATTACTGAAAATGGAAAAGAAGTCATTAAATACGAAATTTTGAGATTAAGGGAACTTTTTGACAATGGCATCCGTATAACAGAGGAGGATGGAACAAATGGATAAATATCGATTAGTCGTCAACCCATATGATATAGAGAAATGGGTCAATGATATGGCAAGCCAAGGTTGGCATTTAAAAAAGTTCACTTGGATACGTTTTACGTTCGAACGTGGGGAGCCTGGTAGCTATATTTATCGCCATGATGAATTGGAGCGATTTGGTGCCTCATATGAAGACGATTACTTAGAATTTCTAAATTCCTCGGGAATTGAACAGGTAGATCGTTCTGGCAATTTCGTATTCTTTAGAAAGCCAGCAAATGATGGACCTTTTGAACTTTATTCTGATAAGAAAAATAAAATTAGTAAGCTGTCTCAGAAAATTTCACTGCTACTATCACTCATCCTTCTAAATTTGATTATAGGTGTAATTGGTCTGAGTGGGATTTTTTCAGCACAGGCAATAGACTGGATTAAAGTATTAATGAATATCAGCAATTTACTTGTGGGCGTGTTATTTTCTATACCATTATTAAAACTTGTGCGTGTGCGCTATAAATTGAAGAAGGATTTGGATCTGTTTACAGATTAGTATAGGAGATAGCTAATAAGGCTGGTTGCCTATTTGCCAAGTTCGATCAAAAGCTTCGTAAGTATGGGATGATATTTGCTTCAAAATTATTTTCCGGGAAATCAGAAAAATCAAATAATTTAACAGAGAAAATGCTACGTTATTATGACTACTATTAAGTCGCATATTTAACCAGGAGTTCACATCAGTTTTATAAGATTAATAGATTGGAGGTGGGACTTTATGAAAAAAAGAGTGTATCGTTTTTTTCTTGATTACGAAAAGGAAGAAGCATGGGTTAATGAGTTGGCGGAACAAGGTTGGTATCTAAAGCGTACAATGGTGGGATACTTTAGTTTTGAAAAAGGGGAACCTGGTCAATACATTTATCGCAATGAACTAGTCAAAGGTAAAAATCAGGACTACTATGATTTTTTAGAGACGATGAATATTGAGTTTGTTTCAAAATTTGGAGGATGGGCTTATTACCGCAAAAAGAAATCAGAAGGTCCATTTGTATTATTTTCAGATAGTTCTTCGAAAATAAAGTACTTAAAATCAATAAGCCGTCTCTTTATTTCAGTAACGTTGTTAAATCTTTTGATTGGATTTATCAATCTTTATATTGGACTTGGCGAATCAACAGAAAGATTTTTAAACACGGGATTATCATTCTTGAATTTTGTAGTCGTAATAATAATGTGTATGCAAATTTTGAAGGTTGAAAGACGTAAAAAAGGACTACAACGAGAATTACATATATTTGAAGCGTAGGAGGAAAAAAGATGACATTACAATTAGAGCATGTCACGAAGAAATACAAAGATTTCACAGCGGTCGACAACTTAAATTTCACCATTGAAAAAGGGGAGATTTTTGGACTGATTGGACAAAACGGAGCAGGAAAAACAACAACGTTTCGTATGATTTTAGATTTACAGGAAACGACAGCCGGTACGATTACATGGGATGGCAAGCCGGTTAATGCTATAAACCGCGATGTACTTGGTTATTTACCAGAGGAACGAGGCATTTTTCCAACGATGAAGGTAGAGGATCAGCTTTACTTTTTTGGTGAGCTACGTGGCATGAAGAAGTCGCAGTTAAAGAAGGACATTGACTTTTGGATTAGCAGATTTGAACTCGAAGATAGACGGAAAGATAAGGCTGAAACTTTATCAAAAGGGAATCAGCAAAAAGTACAACTAATTGCTAGCTTTATTCATAAACCGCAGTTTTTAATTCTAGACGAACCATTCAGTGGACTTGATCCCGTGAATAAAGATTTACTAAAGGATGCCATATTGCTTTTAAAAGAACAGGGTACGACGATTTTGTTCTCTAGTCACCAAATGGATAACGTAGAGGAACTATGCGATCATCTTTGTCTATTAAAACGTGGAGTCTCGTTATTCTCAGGTAGTCTAGTAGATTTAAAGAAACAATACGGAAAAACAAGATTAGCAGTACGTACAGAGTGGTCGACAACTCAATTATTGGCACTAGAAGGTGTCAAGGATGTTCGAGAAGAGAAAGAGCAAACAGTACTCATTCTGGAGGATGAGAGCTTTGCACAAAGCATTTTCGAAAAGCTTTCAAATGGTAAATATATTGAAAAATTTAGTTTAGATTACTTATCGTTAGATGAGATCTTTAAAGATAAGGTAGGTGGCAACATTGTCGAAGTTTAATTTATTAGTGAAACAACTTTACAAATCAAAATTAAAATCAAGATCCTTTGTTGTAATGACATGCATTTATATACTGGGGATGTCTGTCGCAATTTTCTGGTCGGATATTAAAGAGCTTTTTACAGGTAGTGATCATGCGCAACAAATTGCAATTGTTAATGAAACAACAGCCGATTTAAGCGGTCTCTTTGTTTCAAATGGCGATATGAAATTTATACAAAATGAGTCAAATATATCGGCGTTAGAGAAAAAGGCGAAGGACGAAAAGCTAGATGCAATCATTAAAATAACAGATCAAAATGGTCAACTACATGCTGAAATTGCCACATTCACGCCGTTGAAATTAAATGATCAAGCTGCGTTAAATTCGGTACTGCAACTGGCTGGCCAAAATTATACCGTACAACAGCTATCACTAACACCAGACCAAGCAGCGCAAATTATTGGTGCAAAAACGATTATCTCGAATAAAAACTTAAATGAAAAATCTACTGACGGTAAGAGCGAAGAAGAAAAACAATCAGGATTATGGGTATCGTATGCAGTTGGTATTTTAATCTATTTCTTTATTTCTACATTCCTGTCTATGATTACAACGGAAATTGCATCTGAAAAAGGTTCACGTGCAATGGAAATGCTACTAGTAAGTGTAAAGCCAGCTACCCATTTTAAAGCAAAAATTGCTGGTGTACTATTGCTCGCATTAACACAGATGGGTATTATTGCAGTTGTTTTCCTAAGCTATGCAAAATTTGCGAAGAACGGCTTTATGTGGGATATGGCAGCAAGCATTGTTAAAGAATTATCGATAAGTTACGTGATCTATGCAATTCTATTCCTGCTATTAACAATTATTCTTTATTTAATTGTTGGGGCATTATTCGGTTCTTTAGTGTCTAAAGTTGAAGAAGCAGGTCAAGTATTAATGCCAGCCATGATGATTACATTAATAGGTTTCTATGTTATGATCTCAGGTATTGGCAATCCAGATACACTCATCATAAAAGTATTCTCTTATATTCCATTTACGTCTGGAATGATCATGCCGATGCGTATCGGGGCTACTGATATCGGTGTAATGGTACCACTTATATCGTTAGGTACTTTAATAGCGACAATTATTGTTGCTTACTTATTCAGCATATCATTCTATAAACGCAGTGTGCTAACATATAGTTCAGGTGGCGTTATTAAGAAAATTAAAACTGTGCTAAAAGTGACGACATGATGATGTAAGCAGCTACGTTCAGTAAGATTAAGTACAAGTAATTGTACATTGAATTTATCATTTAAATAAAATGTTATACATTTCTAAAAACACATTACGAAAAAATTAGTAATGTGTTTTTTTTATTTTGAATGATTTATTAAAGGGATATACATTTTACAATTACCTGATTATTTAGGTAGAATTGATAAAAGTTTTACTACTTCATATTTAGATATTCGAGTAGAACAAATGCTTATTTCAGCGTGTCAAATTTCCAACTACATAATAAAAGACCTCTAAATATAGAGGTCAGGGTGCTACTAATTCAACTTTAATTCTGTCTGGGTCTTCAAAATAAACTGCATAGTGTTCTTCCCCTCCTGCAAAGGGATGCTTTAGTGGTTAGCGAGTGGCTTAGCTTATGCTAATCCTGAATATGCAAAAGCAATCAAAGAAATGGCGAATTCAAGTCTTTGAACAATATCTTGAAATATAGTATGTAATTTTTGGTATAATTACATATAACTATATGTATTAAGGAGTGACTATATGAAAAAACTACTTATAGTAACAAGTTATTTAGTCTTTTTTATTTTAGGAGGATTAACATTTACTTACCTCTCAACAACGGAAGCAGCAAACGATATGAAAAAGATTAGCGTATTTCAAGATACAATCAATTACTATGTAGATAAGGTTGGAAAAAAAACACAAGAGGGTAAATCTGGCTTTATTTATGAAGGTACTACTTATGTTCCAATACGTTTTATTGCTGAATCTTTAGGGGAAAAAGTGACATGGGATGGAAAATCAAAATCCGTTTATATTGGTGATGTTCCGAAATTCATCTCTTTAAAAGATGTAAAACCTATTGGCAGTGATGAAGACCACTTCTTCCATTACCCTAGCTCGATTGTTATTAGTACTGGAGAAAAGTTTGAACAATCCTATCAACTTGGTGGATATCATGGTGGAGGGGCTGTACAAGATCATACAGTTGAATACTTAGCTAATGGAAATTACAAAGGATTCGAAACGTATTTAGCACCAGTTAAAAAGTTAGTGGCGGGCTCTTTCGGCATAGGTTCTATGAAAATTTACGCAGATAATAAATTGATTTATGATAGTGGATCGATAAAAGACAAGGTAAAGGTTAATGTTAATTTAGACGTTGCTTCAAAAGTGAAGTTTGAAATTGAAGGCAGTGGTTTAGGTATATTAGATCCTAAATTTATTCAATAATTTAACAAAGTAAATAAGAAGAATCTAAAACCAAAAAGAAGTTTTTATAAGGAAGTTCCTTATATGATTCAACTTTTTTCAAAAACAGATGTTGATATTTTGCAAGTGTATGCCTATTTTTAATTGATTGTAGGAGAGCTACTCGAGTGCTCCTGTCGCTTCGCTTTCGCCGCAGAGCAAAGCTTCCCGCAGGAGAGCGAGTAGCCCGTAGTGGAAATCAGTGTCTTCTAATGAATTTTGGTAGATAACAATGGTTAATCTATACACTCGATATATGGTGTGACTCTTATTTTGTAAGGCATCACTAAAATGAAACTTTTTCAGCTTGGAATCGTATGTAATATAAGAGATAAATTGCAGGGGGTAAAACTTTATGTCTGAATTTGACAACGACCTATTAAAATCGAAGGATCCATTCGCATCAGAAAATCCATTATTACAGCCTAATCCATTATTACAGGTGGAGCAAGAGCCAAAAAAACCAGTACTTGTTTCTGAGCAAGAGCTATCACAAATTGCTCAAAATCAACTTGCATTAAAGCAAGATCCTGAGGTCCATGCATTAGCACAAAAAATTGATGTGAAAGATCAAATTGCCATGCTGGAGCTTGGAAAAGAAACAGCGAATGGTATTTCTACTTTTTCAGATAAAATGCTAGCAACGATGAAAACAAGTAAGCTTGAGGAATCAAGTGTATTATTAAATAATTTAAATAGAATTATGGATAAATTTGATCCTCAAGATTTTGCGGAGGATAAAAAAGGTGGTTTCCTTACTAAGCTATTTAGTAAAGGAAAGGAACAATTAGAAAAGTTTCTATCTAAATATGACAGCATGAACAAAGAAGTGGATGTCATTTTCCATGAGGTTCAAAAATACGAAGGTGAAATGAAACGTAATACAGTTGATCTTGAAAACTTATATGATCAAAACTTAAATTACTTCCAAACTTTAAGTAAATTTATTGCAGCAATTGAAGTGAAAACAGATGAAGTACGTTCATCATTACCAGCGCTTGAACAAAAAGCACAAACTGGTGATCAAATAGCTGCAATGGAATATGAAACGATGCTTCGTGCCGTTGATTTGCTAGAACAACGTCGTTATGATTTAGAAATGGCACAACAAGTTTCATTCCAGTCTGCTCCACAAATTCGATTAATGCAGCAAGGTAATAACCATTTAATTGCTAAAATTAACTCTGCGTTTGTAACGACAATTCCTATTTTCAAGCAAGGCCTTATTCATGCTGTGACGTTAAAGCGCCAAAAGCTTATTTCTGATTCAATGATTGAATTAGATCGTCGTACGAATGAAATGCTTGTACGTAATGCAGAAAATATTAGTAAAAATAGTGTAAATATCGCGCGTGCGGCTGGTAGCCCAAGCATTAAAATCGAAACAATTGAAACGACATGGCAAACAATTATGTCTGGTATTCAAGAAACGAAGCAAATTCAAGCAGAAACAGCTAAAAATCGTGAGGAAGGCCGTAAACGTATTGAACGTCTGCAGCTAGAATACGAAAAACTGAAAAAAATGTAATCGTAAAGCTTCTTGCAGCTCTCTTTGCAAGAAGCTTTATTATATTGACAAAATAGAAATTAATACGATAATTAGACCAATGAAAAATTTTTTCAAAGGAAGCGGAAAAATGTTAAACAAAGCTATGCCATTACACGAACTAATTAGTGATGGAGTGAAGAAAAGTCGATGAACAAAATAAATCCAACTACATTATCGTGTGCAACGTTAAAAGATGGAACACTTACTATTGATATAACAGAAACACTGATGCTGCTATCGCAAAGTCGCTATCAAGAATTGACACAGATAGAAGAGCTATATAATGCTTTACATAAAGATTTAGATGAAAAGCATCATGTTCAGGAGCAGGAGCGAAAAAATTTAAAGAAACAAAATATACAGCTTATGGATGATATGCAAAAAATGAAGCAGCAAAATGCAGTCTTGCAAAAAAAGCTAATGGAATATAATTGTGTTGTAGAAGAGCTGAAGGACATTCGCCGACAAAATACAGAGCTATTAATCGAATTAAGTAAACATACTGCATTATCTAAGGAATCACTGTCAGGTCCGTTAAAATCTATGATTCGCGATATGCGAGAGCAGGGTGTTGGTATAAAAGAAATTCACATTCGCATTAAACGCCAAATTAATCCTGATATTAGCTATAGTATGGTGCGTAAATATATTTCTGAGCTTGAATCTGAAAATAAAGAGTAATGACAAGTTTTCATTTACAGTTTCCAATCAAAGTCCTATAATAAGTCTATTCTTTTAAATGGTAATATTGCGATTGCGAAGTCGTATAGATTCAAAACAGAGTAGGAGAGTTAGAGGCAATGTCAAATGAGAAAAAAGGGGTTTTGGCAGCATTTTTTGCCTATGCTTTTTGGGGTGCATTTCCGCTTTATTGGAAAATGCTTGAGCATGTGCCGAGTTTGGAAATTTTACTATCGCGTGTCATTTGGTCCTTTGTCTTTACAGTACTAGCAGTAATAGTATTTGGAATGCGCAAGGAACTTCTCGCAGATTTAAAATATTTATGGTCTCACCAAAAGCAATTTTGGCAGCTTGCTGGAGCTTCATTTGTTATTTCGATGAACTGGTATTTATATATTTGGGCAGTTAACCATAACCACTTAATTGAAACGAGCTTAGGCTATTATATTAATCCTTTACTGTCAGTTATTTTAGGGGTAATTTTCTTTAAAGAAGCACTTAGTCGTGCGCAATGGGTGGCTACCGGAATTGCCTTTATTGCTGTTATTATTTTAACGATAAATTATGGATCAATCCCATGGGTAGCACTTCTTATTGCTATATCCTTCGCTATTTATGGTGTTCTGAAAAAGAAAATTAAGCTTGATGCGACAAGAGGTCTAGCCATTGAAACGTTATTTATTTTACCGTTTGCATTAGGCTACTATATTTATCTTTTTACAACGAATCAAGCATCATTTTTACATGTTGATGTGAAAACAGACATCCTCATGATTGTAAGTGGTATCGTGACAGCAGTACCGTTAATTTTATTTGCGAAAGGTGCACAAAATATTCCACTCTATTTATTAGGCTTTATTCAATACGTATCGCCAACGATTACGTTAGTTATAGGGATCGTCCTTTATAAGGAACCGTTTAGTCAAATAGAGTTTTTGGCATTTAGCATTATTTGGGCAGCCTTACTACTGTTTTCAGGCTCGAAAATCATTGAAGTGAGAAGAGCCCATCATAAATCAGCATAAGTGAATATACTAATATTAGTAGTACGAACCATGCCTTTGGTTTGTACTACTTTTTTGTGTTTTTTGAAAAATCTTGTCACCTCAATTTTTCACTATTTCTTACAAAATTTTTTTGTTGCCCCTAAGTTTAAAATCGTATCAAACATAAGCACCTTTACTTTTTTACCAGCATATAGTAAGATAATGACAAATTAGATAACAATGATAATTATTGAGAGGTGCTTTTGATGAGTGCGGTAGGTTCTAAATAGGAACAACTTAAAGAAATAAATTTAATGACGTCAGGGGATTTATGTCAGTATGTCACCCTTTATTTAGTCGTGGATTTATTTCGATACCTATGAAGATACCTACAATACTTTATAAAGCTTGTAATGCACTGACTAAACTTCATGTAGATGAAGTCTTTTTCACGATGCTTTTTACACATGCCTTGTAATGTAAAAGCTGTGGGTTCTCCCACAGCTTTTTTTGTCTTTTTTAACTTCTTTCAGAGGGTGTCCAAACACCCTCTAAAGAACGCCACGTCCTGTGGCAACGACTGAGTGACCAACATCGTGTTGGCCTAAAGTCTCCGGCGAATGTCACAGAATCGGAGAGGAGTTCTTTGTGCATGCACAAAGCCGACTCCGGACGCAATTATGCCGAGGCATAATTGATTTGAATAAAAATCATTGATATCTAATGAGTAGGTATCTTCATGAATGATTCAAGAAAATCATAGTGAGGAGAAATTAACAATGAATCATACTACTTTTGAGAAGTTACAATACAATGAATTGAAGGAAATCGTTAAATCATACTGTGTCAGTGGATTAGGTAAACAGTTATTAGATAAATTAACGCCGAGCTCAAATTTGACAGTTGTTAAAAATCGTTTGAATGAAACAACTGAGGCACGAGCGATTTTAGATGCAGAAGGTCATGTCCCGTTTTTAGGGGTATCGAATATTGACAATACCATTAAAAAACTTGAAAAGGGGATTATTTTAGACCCTAGTGAATTAGTTAGCATTTCAGACTTTTTAAGAGGCTGTAGAAAAATTAAAAAGTTTATGCTGGAAAAGGAATTTTTTGCGCCAGTTCTTGCATCCTATGCTAATTCGATGTCTGAATTTAAAAGTGTGGAAGAGGAGATTAACTTTGCAATTAAAGCAAATCGTGTTGATTCGGCTGCTAGTAGAGAGTTAAAACGTATCCGAAATCATATCGAAACAACAGAGGAAAAAATTAAAGACCGCTTAACTAAATTTTTAAATAATAGTGCCAATAAAACTTATATCCAGGAATTTTTTATTAGTAAAAAGGATGATCGATACACGATTCCGATTAAAGCTTCCTATAAAAATCATGTGCAAGGGACAATTGTAGAGGTTTCATCTAAAGGTGCAACGGTCTTTATGGAACCAAGTACAGTAGCTAAACTAAATGTGGAATTAGCCACTTTAAAAGCAGAGGAAGCAGTGGAGGAATATCAAATTTTGGCGACATTATCTGGGCTTCTGATGGAAAATATTCGTGAAATCAATATTAACATGGAGTTAATTAGCCAATATGATATGGTGTTTGCCAAAGCCAAGTTTAGCAAGCACATTGGAGGTATTGAACCGAGCTTAAATGATTATGGCTATATTAAGCTTGTTAATTGTAAGCATCCACTGTTAACAGGTAAGGCGGTGCCACTCCATTTTGAAATTGGTAAAGACTATCGCAGCTTAATCATTACAGGACCGAATGCAGGTGGTAAAACCGTTGTCCTAAAAACTATTGGCTTGTTAACATTGGCTACTATGTCAGGCTTCCATATTGTTGCAGATAAAGGTACTGAAATAGCTGTATTTGATCATATTTTTGTAGACATTGGTGATAATCAAAGTATTGAAAATGCACTTAGTACGTTTTCATCCCATATGAAAAATCTTTCGATATTATGAGGGCATCCAATAATAATACGCTTTTGCTATTTGATGAAATAGGAAGCGGTACGGAACCAAATGAAGGAGCAGCTCTGGCGATATCCATTTTAGAGGAGTTCTATCATATGGGCTGTTTGACAGTGGCAACTACTCATTATGGCGAAATTAAGCGTTTCTCTGAAATGCATAGTGATTTTATGAATGCGGCTATGCGTTTTAATAGTGAAACATTAGAACCGTTATATAAATTAGTTATCGGAACATCGGGAGAAAGTAATGCCCTATGGATTTCTAAGAAAATGAATATACGTGAAACCGTATTACAAAGAGCGAAGGGCTATATTGACAATAAGGAATATCATCTAGAACGAGTAAATGACAGTAAAATCAGGAAGCCTAAAATTGAGCAAGAGAGAACAAAAGTACAGTATGAATTTAAAAAGGGCGACCGTGTGAAGCTGTTAGATCATGATGACGTTGGAATCGTTTATCAAGAAATGGATAATTTCTATAAAGTTGTCGTGTTCTATGAGAGAGAATTCATAAAGGTAAATGTTAAGCGATTGGCATTAGAGCTGCAGGCAACAGAATTATACCCAGAAGGATATGATGTAGAGACATTGTTTGTGGATTATAAAGATCGAAAGCTTCAGCATGATATAGAGCGCGGTTCGAAAAAAGCACTTCGCAAGATTCAGAAGGAAATAAAGAGAGATAAATTGAGCTAAAATAAAAGGGATTGCACATTGTGCAATCCCTTTAATATCTATTGAACCGAATTAATTTGCGCTTTAATTGAAAAATAAGTTTCTTCAATTTTTTGTTTATAAGGTAGATCGATTAAATCTTGAGAATCCAAATAGGCCATTTTGGCAATTTCGTAGGCAGTTGTTAACTCACCGAAATGTGCATAGCAAAGTGCTTTATAGGAAAAGCACTCATTTAAACTTAATATGTCAAATGGATGTAAGATGAAAGGGGGAACGTTTGTAAGATGTTCAAATGCTTCTTTAGCTTCTTCATATTGACCTAGTAAATATAAGGATTTTCCTTTTTCTGCATAGTAAAGGTTTTTTTCGAGTATAATCGAGCCATCATGCTTAAGCGCACCAAAACGCTCTATTTCCTCTAGTGCCTGCTGATAATCGTGCGTGTAATTGTTATAATAATGCGCTCTTAATATGAAAATAAAAGCATCTACACTCACTTGTTCAGCAAAAATCCGATACTGTTCAAGCTTCTTCAGCATATGCTCTACTTGCTCGAAATCATTGTCAATCATAGCGCAAAACGCCCCAATACGATACATATCATCTATATAAGAGTAAAATTGATTTTTATGTGCATTGGTAATGGTCTCGTTAATGAGCTGTTTACCTGCTTCAATTTCGCCAATTGCTACCTGAAAAACGCAAATATAATAAGCCATTTTCCCTGCATCTCGCGAATCTAATTGGTAATTTTCCTGCTCAGCCTCTTCTTTCGCCTGTAAAATACAAGAATAAGCCATTTTGTATTTTCGATTTTCTGATAATATACCCAACTGTAATATATAAGTTTCAAACCAGTGACTTAGTAAATTAATTTCTTTAAACATAATACGTGATTCTTGAAGCGGTGACTCCCATGTCGTTAATCCCGCATAATATTGTGCTGCAGCGTATATATACAGTAAACGACCTCCTTCATAACTAAGCGGAAGCTCTTCTACATAAGGCTTAATCATCTCGACGATTTGCTGTGCATTATCTGTATCACCAAGTTTTAATTCCGTAAACAAAATTTCTACCTGCTCTAAAAGTTGACGTAGCGAAGATGGGGTTACTTGTTCAAGTAATTCACTTGCTTTTACACCTAAACGTTCCGCTATATAATCAAGACTTTCCATCGAAGGCTTGGCCTTATCATTTTCAATTTGACTTAACATACCTTTTGTTAGACGATCACCAGCAAGTTCCTCTAACGTTAACTTACGTTCCTTCCTTAATTTGCGAATTCTTGTACCTAAAGAGTTCATTGCCTCGCCTCCTTTTTATTGACGTGCCCTTTGTTTAATTATATTAAACTTTTTCTTGCGTGGGAAGTGTAAGCTGTGTTATATTTTGTTTAATTAAATTAAACTTTTTAACATAATTAAAAATGTGGAGGGATTTTAGATGAATGAAGAGCAAAAATATAAAAAGGCGACATATCATTTATGGACATTTACTGCTAGTAAAATGATTGCCATGTTAGGATCTCATGTGATGGCTTTTGGAATTAGTTTGTATATTTTAGCTATGACGGGTTCGGCGATGAGCTTTGCGACCAATATGATTTGTTCAGTGTTACCACGTGCACTTGTAGCTCCATTAGCAGGTTATGTGGCTGATAATTTTTCGAAAAAGCGTACAATTCTACTTGCACAAGCCGGTACCATTTTGACAGTAGGGGGCTTATTGCTTTACACAGAAACGGTAGGCTTATCGGTGTATGCGGTTTATACGGCTACTGTATTCAATACAATTTGCTCTGCTTTTTCTGGGGTAACGTTTTCATCTGCGATTGCAACGCTTGTTAATCCAGAGCGTTTACAGCGTGCCATGTCATTTAACCAATTGTCGACGTCTGTAGCTATGATCGGGGGACCAGTAATTGGGGGAATGATGTACGGCTTCTTTGAGATGGACGCATTTTTAATGGTCAATATGGTGGCTTATGCCATTGCCTTTTGCTTAGAAGCAACGATGAATTTTAACCTCTATAGTACAAGAGGGGAAGATGTGAAAAAAGAAAAAATGTGGGAAGGGCTTAAGGGTGGCTTTCATTATATAAAACAACAAAAAGTCATTAAAACGATTATGTGGGTTGCCTTATGGATTAACTTATTCTTCTCAGCAATTGCTGTTGGAGGAACGTATATTATTATTGAATTGCTCAAAGTAAAGTCCACGCATTTTGGCTTTATTGAGGCTTCGGGTGCAGCGGGTATGCTAGCGGCTTCCCTTTATTTTGCGACAAGATCAGAGGTGAAGGCACCATTACGTTTCTCAAAAATTAGCTTACTGCTATTGGCTGGTAGTGTTGGGCTAGCAGTGATTCCATTAGTAACGGATTTTTCATATGTAGCAATTGTTATCTTTTACTTAATCATTTATTTTATTTTCGCTATTTTTGAAATGGGTATTAATATGCCAATCGGGGTGTATATGCAAAAAAATATTACCGAAGAATACCGTGGGCGTGTCTTTGGGCTAATGGAAACGATGGCTATGTCGATGATGCCAATTGGTATGATAGTTTATGGCATGTTATATGATACATTACCAGCGATTGTTATTTTGCCGGTAACAAGTGCGATTATTATTACGCTCTCACTAGTCTTGCTACGGACATCTATCTTAAAAGAAGCTCATCCAGAGTTTTATAATAAAGAGGTCATGACAGAGACTGTGGCCAATTAAATTTATTCTTATAAACAAAACGAGGCATGCTAGTATGAATACATGCCTCGTTTTGTATTACTGATCCTCAATCACAATATAAGTTGCCTTAATTGGTCCGTGTACACCAACAATAAGAATCATTTCGATATCTGCCGAATTACTTGGTCCTGTTATAAAGTTGATGCAGGATGCAATTTGTTCGCCATTTCTAACTTTTTCGCTAATCCAACGGGCTGCTTGTGTCATTCGTGGAACGATAGTACTTTTAGGAATTAAAATAATAGACTTCTCGGGTAAAAAGCTGACAGATCTACCTTTATCTTTACTACTAAAAAGTACAGAAGTTCCTGATTCTGCTAATGTTATTTCACTAATTGTAATGCCAATGTTCGCTTTTTCAGCCTGTCGAATATTTTCCTCTGGCTGCTCCGAATCCCATTCGTACAGCTGAATATTTTCTTGCGTCCATTGCTCGCTCATCAATGATGATAGGCCATAGTTTTGGAAACGCTCATCTTTCCATGTTATAACAGATTGACCTCCATAATTTCCAACTACTTTTTGTAAATCTGCAGCAAGATTAGCTGTATTTGTAATGACAATATCCGTATGAATATTTTTGCATTGTTCAACTAAAACCTCTAGTAACTCATCTTTTGTTGCTTCATTTAGGACGCGATCTTGAGGGTTATATTGCCATGCAGGTCGAACGATTTCTGTTTTTGGTGCACGTCCAAGCTGTTTCGCAATGTTTGCTAAAAATACATCTCTATTTTCAATAGTACCTGTCATTATTCATCGCCTCCTTTTTGGCGGTGTTTGAACCAGTCACGGAAATTATCTTTATTGGGGGCTGGAAAATCCCTTGCTTCCGTCCATGCTTTTAGTGGGCCTGGGCCTTTAGAAATTTTCTGATCTTTAGTAAATGGAGCCATCGCTGGTGAAGCCATTTTTGTCGCCATTTTATATAGGGTAGGGGAGGAAGCACCTAGACCAAAGGCCTTCATTAATAGCTTTTCCGATACAGGTGCCTTTCCTTCGTTTTCGACAATTACTTGGCGATGTCTATGAATAAGTTGATGTAATGGTATTTTGACAGGACAAGCATCTGTGCAGGCACCGCATAATGTGGATGCATATGGTAACTCTTTAAAATCCTCATAGCCGCCTAATAATGGTGAAAGAACGACACCTACTGGCCCAGAATAGATAGAACCATAAGCATGCCCACCAACATGTCGATAAACAGGACAAGCGTTAACACAAGCTGCACAGCGAATACATTGTAAAATAGGCTGGAATTCACTGCCTAAAATATCAGAACGTCCATTATCAACAATTACTAAATGGAATTCCTCTGGTCCATCTGTGTCACCTTCATCTTTGATCCCCGTTAATGTGGTAATATAGCTTGTTAGCTTTTGCCCAACTGCGCTTCTTGTTAATAAGCTTACTAGTACTTCCATCTCTTCAAATGTAGGAACAATTCTTTCCATTCCCATTACCGTAATTTGTGTTTTCGGCAAGGCTGTAACTAAATCTGCGTTTCCTTCATTTGTTACGAGTGTAATCGAGCCGCTCTCTGCAATAGCAAAGTTACAGCCTGTAATGCCAATGTCTGCTGTTAAATATTCATTCCTTAATTTTTCACGTACATAAAGAGCGAGTTCTTCAGGCTTTTCGGTTTTCTCATAGCCCTGTTTTTCTTTAAAAATATCACGAATCTGCTCCTTATTTTTATGCAAAGCTGGGGCAATGATATGAGAGGGTGGCTCGTGATCATCTACTTGTAAAATGTACTCTCCAAGATCTGTTTCAATGACTTCACACCCAAGCCTTTCTAAAGCGGCGTTTAAATCAATTTCCTCCGTCACCATCGATTTTGATTTCACGATTTTAGTAGCATTTTTCTTTTTCGCGATATTTTGAATGTAGTCTGTCGCTTCTTTCGCTGTTTGCGCAAAGAAAACATGGCCACCTCTTTTAGAGACGTTTTCGCTTAGCTGATATAAGTAATAATCTAAGTTCGCCAGCACATGCTTTCGAATTTCTTCTCCGTGAGAGCGCCATTCCTCCCAATGTCCAAGCTCATCAGCTTGTTTTAGTCGACGTGTTTGTAAGCGCTCCTGTGCGCTTGACACAGCTCCGCGCATAAACGTATTTTCTAACTCTTTCGCTACTCGATGATTAAAGCGTTCATCACTTGTTTTCATGGACATTTCTTTTCCCCCCTCTTAGCGGCAATTTAATACTTCCGCAATATGCATAACTTTAATAGGCTTACCTTGTCGATTAATTCGGCCACCAATATTCATTAAGCAACCAGCATCGGCACCGATTAAAATATCTGCCCCTGTTTCTTCAACATTCTGTACTTTCTCATTGACCATTTCTCCTGAAATATTGCCCATTTTTACTGAAAATGTTCCGCCAAATCCACAACATCGATCTTTTCCTGGGAGTTCTATATACTGTAAGCCTTTAACTTGATTTAATAATTTAAACGGTGCATCTGTTACACCGAGTAGACGTGTCATATGACAGGAGGTATGATAAGTCGCCTTGCCCTCTAAATGTGCACCTACATCCTCGACTTTTAATACATCTACGATAAACTCTGTAAATTCATATGTTTTATTTGCCAATGCTTGTGCTTTTGGCTCCCAAACAGGATCTCCCTTAAACACTTCTGGATATTCCTTAAACATATAAGCGCAGGAACCAGAAGGGGAGACAACGTATTCGGCATGTTCAAAAGCCGTGATCATTTTTTTTATAGCATTTTTAGAGTCTTTTACATAGCCACTATTGTAGGCAGGCTGCCCACAGCAAATTTGATTTTCAGGAAAGTCTAGGTCGCAGCCAAGCCTTTCAAGAACTTCAACAACTGCTTTTCCAACATCACCTTGAAACATATCAACTAAACAAGTCGCAAAAAGTGTTACTTTCATGAGATTCGCTCCTTTTTGTCTCTATTACTCCTCGAATAACAAATCAACAGGTCATCTGATGACTTAGTGAATAAATATATTGTTTTTATAATACTACAACTGTTCAGGTGAATAAAAGGAGTTTGTTGTTAATTTTCAAAAAATTCGAAAGCTGCCTATAGTAAAAACTAGGCAGCTGCTGTTATTTCATAGATTCAGTTGTTTCAAAATATTGCATTAAGACCTTTTCCACATTACTTAAATGTGAAGCCATAGCATGTTTTGCGAGCTCTTCATTTTGCTGCTTAATTGCGAGGAAAATTTGCATATGTTCATCATACAGCTTTTCGCTTGTAATTTTTTTTGAGTACAACCAAATTCGACGTGTCTCTTTCATCGTTTCAATCATTAAACCCGAAACCTGGTCTAATAGAGTTGTAAGTAGGGGGTTTTGAGATGCTGCAGAAATGGCAGCGTGAAATTGAAAGTCCACTTTTTCTCCCAACTCTCCATCTCCTTGTACTCGTTTCATCTCATCTAAAATTTGCATCATTGACTGTATGTCTTCTTCAGATCGATGAACGGCCGCGCTAGCCGCAGCGCCTACTTCGATAATTTTACGTACTTCTAACAAATGTGAGATATCTTGCTTATTTGTTAAAATGGCAGTTGATAAGGGAAAATCGAGCTGGTTGGATTGATTATTTTTTACAAATGTACCTGAACCTTGTTTAATATCAATAAGTCCCATTGCTTTTAAAGCGGAAAGAGCTTCTCGGATGGCTGATCTGCTTACTTGTAATTGTTCGGCAAGTTGTTCTACTGAATCAAGTCGGTCACCCGGCTTCAGTTCGCCAGCTCTAATTTTTTCATAGAGGATTTCAGATACTTCCTCATATATTTTTTTAGGTTTAATTTTTCTTAATTCCAAGGACTACACCTCATTTATCTCGATCAATTGCTCTATTGTTTTTTATTATACATGAAGAAAAATAATTTACTCACTATTTAACAGTAAATACTTTATGTCAATAAAAAGGGTATTTCAACACTAAAAATAAGCGGCAGGTAACAGCTTTAAAACAGGTTATATTAATAAATGCATCCTCACCATAACTTGATATGTAGAATTATGACGTATTTTGTTGACAGATAATATAAGGGGAGCGCATAATGCAAAAGTACATTAACAAATACAAATTGATGTAATAAGGTCTGAAAAAAATTTGTATGATAATATGATGGAACTTCACTTTTTTAACATCTTTTTGCCATGAAACGTTCACAAACAGGAAGGGCGCAATTTACAGTGATTTTTGGTACGATGGAGACAGTAACTGTAAGGAGCGAGTGAGAAAATATGGAAACTGATATTAACCTATTTTTAGCTTTAGGTGCAGGGTTTTTAAGCTTCATTTCACCATGTACCCTACCGCTATATCCAGCATTTTTATCATACATAACAGGTATGTCATTAGATGAGCTGAAATCGGAACGAGGTATGATGCAAAAGCGTGCAATTTTGCATACCCTCTTCTTTTTACTAGGATTTTCAATTATCTTTATTATGATTGGACTAGGCACATCATTAGCAGCAGAGTTCTTCCTTAATTATCACACATTATTACGTCAGGTTGGTGCCATCTTAATCGTTGTATTTGGTTTAATGATTGTGGGATTACTACAAGTTGACTTTTTAATGAAGGATCGAAAATTCCAATTTAAAAACCGACCATCTGGTTATTTGGGATCAGTATTAATAGGAATAGCCTTTGCGGCTGGTTGGACGCCTTGTACAGGTCCGATTTTAGCATCGATTATTTCATTAGCTGGTGCAAATCCAGGCGCAGGATTTAGCTATATGTTAGCTTATTATTTAGGCTTTGCGATTCCGTTTTTCGTGTTATCTTTCTTTATAGCACGTATGACTTGGATTCGTACACACAGCCAAAAAATTGTGAAAATCGGCGGTTATATTATGATTGTCGTTGGTGTATTGTTATTCTTTGACGGATTATCGTATTTAACACGCATTTTACAGCCTATTTTTGGTGGATTTACAGGCTTCTAATCTGCTAAACTAAAAAGGCCATACCGTACTTTAACGTGGAGGGAGATGAACATGTGCCTACAGTTTTAGTAGTGGATGATACGCTCTTTATGCGTGTTGCAATAAGTAATATGTTTACTGAATGGGGATATGAGGTAGTCGGCAAGGCAGCAAATGGTAAAGAAGCTGTGGCGATGTATCGTGAGTTACAACCAGATCTTGTAACGATGGATGTAACAATGCCCGTTATGACAGGTATCGCAGCAGTAAAAGAAATCATCCCCGAATTTCCAGATGCAAAAATAATTATGATTACAGCTTTAGGACAACAGAAGTTAATCGTGGAAGCAATTGAAAGTGGTGCAAAGGATTTTATGACAAAGCCTTTCGAGCCAGAAAGATTAAAAGCTGTAGTTGATCAAATACTTGGACAAAATTGTTAATGACAATTAGAGGAGGAATTTTTATGTTTAGCAATATCCCTTCTCAATATTATGTAATAGGTTCGACCATAATGGCCATTTTTATGGGTACCTTTGTCATGGTTTTACGTATGCGAGCATCAAAGAAACCGACAAATGAGAAGAAAATTATCATTCCACCTATTGCAATGTCTTCAGGTGCGGTAATGTTTTTATTTGAACAATTTCGAGTACCACCCATGCAAATCCTTGAAGCGGCAGCAGTTGGCGTGGTGTTCTCAACAATCTTAATCGCCACTTCTAAATTTGAAGTAAAAGGTCAAGATATTTATTTAAAACGTTCGAAAGCATTCGCTTTTATACTAATCGGACTGTTAGTGTTCCGTATAATTGCAAAAATGATATTAAGTAGCTCCATTGACGTTGGAGAATTAGCAGGAATGTTTTGGATTTTAGCGTTCGCTATGTTACTCCCTTGGCGAATTGCAATGCTTGTTCAATTTATAAAAATCAAAAAAACTATTCCGCTGAAGAATATTTAAAATGGAAAAACTACACTAGAGAATTTATCTAGTGTAGTTTTTTTTTGAACGCATTTTGGCTGATGGGTAGAGCGGTTTGAGCGACGGATAGATTTGGCGAAGTGATGGATAGTGCAGTTCGRACGACGGATGGAAATCAGAACGACAGATAGGATTGGCGAAGCGACGGAAAGAAGAGCCAAAGTGATGGATATAAATCAGAGCGACGGATAGACTCGTCCAAGCGACGGAAAGAAAGACAGAAACGACGGATAGGATTGCCGAAGTGACGGAAAGAATCGACCAAACGACGGATGGGAGAGCCCAAGCGAAGGAAAGAAGAGCCAAAGTGATGGATATAAATCTGAGCGACGGATAGAACCGCCAGAGCGACGGATAGAACCGTCCAAACGACGGAAAGAAAGACAGAAACGACGGATGGAAATCAGAACGACGGATAGGATTGCCGAAGTGACGGAAAGAATCGACCGAACGACGGATAGGAGAGCCAAAGCGACGGAAAGAAGAGCCAAAGTGATGGATATAAATCAGAGCGACGGATAGAACCGCCAGAGCGACGGATAGAACCGCCAGAGAGACGGATAGACTCGTTCAAGCGACGGAAAGAAAGACAGAAACGACGGATGAAAGAGCCAAAGTGACGGATGGAAATCAGAGCGACGGAAAGGATCGACCAAGCGACGGATGAAAGAGTCAAAGTGAAGGATAGAAGTTAGATACTGGCGGATAGACTTTAGGAAAAACTTATTCAAAAAAAATATGACGAAAATTATGTAAAGGTAGTAAAAACGCTGCACAAATCAGTGTGCAGCGTACCATCAATCAAATAGATGTTCATATGGGGCGATGTCAATTTGCATTTCATCTAATTTTTTGCGTAAAAATTTATGGTCGCGCTTAGGTGTTGCTTGGATATAGCCACGTATAATCAAATCATGGTTAATGGCAGGTGCTTTTTCTTCTAAAGCAAGCTCGCCAATTTTTCCTGCTATTTTTTCCTTTGCTACTTGTCTAAATAGCTCGGGTACAGGGCTTACAAGTTCATATAAAAGTTCTTTCTCAGGTTGTCCCCATAAATGAATGGTTTTATCTAAATAATACTCTTGCCAATCTAAATCAGATTTACCGTCCTGCTTCGGTAAAGCCTTTAAAAATTTGCGGAACATGAAAAATCCGCCTATCGCCATAAATGAAATGAGTACAACTACCCAAAATAGGATAAACCATAAAAACCAACCACTTAACAAATCGTTCACCTCTTTGCCTTCTCTCACTCTATTATAAAAGCTTACATTAAAAAATTCATCCTAAATGTCCCTTTTTTAGCAATAAGTCTGTATATATTGTGAAAGAAAGGAGGTGAGCCTCATGGCAAAAGTCAATTTTGTCAGTGCTACACTGCGCTTAAAGTATGTTGCTGGACACAATGCACAAAACGAGCCCATGTTCACAACAAAAACGTATCGCAATTTAAACAACTCGCATACGGCAGAGGATTTAGTAAAGGTAGCATATGCCATAGCAAGTCTATCTTCACATGCACTAGACAGCATTGTAAAACAAGAAACAACAGATTTATCCTAAGGAGGGAAAACTATGACACAAGTTTTAGAGCTGCAATTTGAGACAGCAGTAGGGAAAACGACAACGATTGCTATTGATGCACCGAAGCCAAATGTAACAGTAGAGGAAATTCAACAGGTCATGCAAACAATCATCGCTAAAAATGTTTTTGAAGGACAAGCTAGTGCTCTGGTTGCAATGAGTGGGGCTCGAATCGTTGATCGACAAGTAAGAGAATTTGAATTAGGGGTCGAATAGTCACGAAATGGTCTTTGCAGAATTTTCTGCAAGGACCATTTTCAGCAAATAGTATTTGTCAAAACTTAGTGAAGGAGGGGCCAACATGGAACAGTGGTTAAACATGATATCGGATATCGGTTTTCCTATCTTAGTGTCGTTTTATTTACTGCACCGAGTAGAAGTTAAATTAGATGCAATTCATGATGCGCTTGTTTCCTTAAAGTGAAATCGATTTCACAAAGATGTACGAAAGCTGTCACTTGAGTATCCTTGTCAATATTTACATCCTACGATAGGATGATGGTAGTGTAGGTAGGGAGAGTGTTAAAGATGAGAAATAAAATAATTGGGCTTGTTCTACTTTTTGCATTTGCTGCAGTGCTCAGTGCGTGTGGAAATACAAAATTTAAAGCAGATTATAGCTTGGAGTTACCAGATTTTGAACATGTCAATCAACGTGGAGAAAAAGTTTCTTTAGAAAGTTTAAAAGGAAAACCATGGATTGGTATGTATATTTTCACGAACTGTACATCAATTTGCCCACCAATGACCTTTAATATGACGCAAGTGCAGGAAAAGCTGAAGAAAAAAGGTGTAGAAAATTATAATATTGTTGCGTTTTCAATTGATCCTGATGTTGATAAGCCAGACATATTAGCTAATTATTTGGGCAAATATAATGTTCCAGATGAATCAAAATGGAATCTTCTAACTGGATATTCACAAAAGTATATCGAGCAGTTCGCTGTCAAATCAACTAAAATAATGGTAAAAGATGATCCTAACAGCGATCAAGTGATACACGGAAATCAATTTTTCTTAGTTGATAAAGATGGCAAAATCGTAAAAATGTATTCTGGATATGCAGAGAATGCCGAGGATGTCCCTATTGACACAATTGTATCAGATATAGAAACATATATTGATGAAAATTTATAATGGATAGAAGGAAACCGTCTCAAGGATAAACTAAGAGACGGTTTTTATTGTTGAAATTTAATCTTTTATAACTTTAGCCTCGTTTATAGTGTAGAAGGAGGGAAAGATTTTGACTGATACAGAATATTTAGAGCAACTAATGGAACTACATACAGAACATTTATTTCGAATCGCTTACTACTATACGAAAGATCTACAAATAGCAGAGGATATTGTTCAAGATGTGTTTATTAAATTTTATCATCATCAAAAGCATTATGAAGAAAAGGGAGAGATGAGAGCTTATCTAGCACGTATGACCATAAATAAATGTAAAGATTATTTAAAAAGCTGGGCTTATCGGAAAATTTCAGTTCAGCACAAGCTTTTCCCTAAGCAAAAATCCGTTCAAAAAGATACGCTTATTCAACAGGATGAACAAACGATTTTTAGATGAAGCAATTTTGAAATTACCGTTAAAGCAACGAGAACCTATTGTGTATTTTTATTTAGAGGATATGTCGATTAAAGAAATTGCGAAACTACTCGAAATCCCAGAAGGTACGGTCAAATCACGTATGAAAAAAGGTAAAGAGCTATTAAAAATTGATCTTCAGGATATCGAATGGGAGGTACTGTTAAATGGATAAGCATACATTAAGAGAGTTAAAGGATATATCTGTGCATAAAGAGGCAATTATTCGAAATGTAAAAATAAAAATTAATGAAGAACAACCTTCACCAAAGAGACAACATTGGTCCTATCGTATTGTCACATTGACCATTACGTGTTCCATTTTATTGTTCGTCGCATTACAGCTAACAAAATATGATAATTTACAAATGACAACTGATACTTCGCAACTAGAAGGGAAGGAAGTTTCTAAACAATTAACAGATCTATTTAACACCGAGGTCAAAGGAACTATGGTAACTTATAGTCAGTATTTTCAAACAGCTGATCGTCTCAATGACCGTAAAAACCCCAAATTTTACGAGCCTGTGAAAGGTTTTGAAGCAATGCAAGAGGTAGCCACAGTATTGGGGAATAGCGTTCATCCGATTGATCCTAAGAAACTGCCTTTTGAGGCCAATATACAGGAAGTTTATGCTGTAACTTCAGAAATGACTAATGGTCGCTTGCAAAATCAATTGCAATTTACTTATTTACAAAAAGCATTAAATGGTAAAGATCAACAATTTGCTATTTTTACAGTCACAAATGTAGATAATAATCCATTAGCAAACTATGATATTACTCATGATAGAAATGATGAGATGGGCAATATTATTAAGAATGAGGGATTGATCGGAGAGAGTCCATTATTTCATCGAAACATCACGAAAGAAAAGGGTGGATTGGCTTATTTTTACTATAATTATGATATAAAAAATAAGAAGGTTCGTCTAACTAGTACCTTAGCAAATGAGCTTTACACTTATTATAATGGCTATGTTTTTCATGTCGGATATAAATTAGAACATGCAGATCAGGAAGGTATGCAAAAGAAAATGATTGAGCTTGTAAAAGAATTTATATTGGGTAACGATTTGTAAAGTGATAGTTCTCTTCACAATCTTATTAGACTATTTTTTAAAATTAATCCTAGATTTAGGGAGAGACAATGTTTTCGGTGGCCAAGAAATTTGATGTAAAATAATCGAATGATGGGGGCGTTTATGAATGAGCTTTGGGCAGACTTATTTAAATGTTATTCAAAAAAGATTTAAAAGTGTGAAAGAACAAGGCGATAAAACACTCGACCAACTGGAAGAGGCACAATTGCACTGGGCGTATAATGAAGATTCAAACAGTATCGCAGTGATTGTGAAACATGTTAGTGGAAATATGATATCGAGATGGACTGACTTTCTAACGACAGATGGTGAGAAAGCAACGAGAAATCGTGATGATGAATTTACTGCTAGCCTTCAGACAAAAGAAGAGGTTATGAGAGTGTGGGAAAAGGGCTGGCAAGTATTTTTAGACGCTTTACAAGGATTAACGGAAGCTGATTTACAAGGGTTTGTAACGATCAGGGGAGAACGGCATTCCGTGATAGATGCTATCGAAAGACAAATGTCTCACTACTCTCAGCATGTCGGTCAAATTGTTTACATCGCTAAGCAACTAAAGGGCTCTGATTGGGAAACATTAAGTATTCCAAAGGGGCAATCTCAGGCTTTTACAGAGTCTTTGTTAAAGAAACATCAACATAAATAAGCAAATCTAAAATCGTAGCATAGGCTACGATTTTTTTTGAATTTGCCTTCTACGCAAAATAAAGCTGATACATCGAAGTTTCTTCGTCAATCGATTTTGCGTGTTCAAAGGCTTCCAGCTGTGTTCGCTCATTAGCAGTGATTTCGTATAAAAAGCATGCCTACTATTTATTAATGGGATTTTTTTTATATCAGTTAAATTTCAGATGATATTTTTTACATATCCAATAAATAGATTGAACGGAGATCAACTCGCTTTAGTCTTGGACCTAAATGAATAGCAGGAATATTTTGGTTGAGAGACTTGCTGTATAGAATTTAGAGAAGTCAAGACATTTGGTGATGTGTTTTATTTTTGTAAAATTTTTGTGTTAATTCATGATAAAAGGCTCATTTCTTATAGGGTGATAGGGATATTTAGTCTATACTCAAGATGATAAAGTTATAGGGGAATAGAGGGAGTCGTATGAAATCAACGGTAGAACGTAAACTACAATTTTCTTTTGGTATAGTGTTAGTATTTTTATTACTAATTACTAGTATTGCTATGTACTTTTTAAATGATAATAAACACACACTTGCGGAAATCGAAAAAAAGACGGAATTAATCAACTTATATAATGATATTTCCTTCCAAACGGTTCGGGCAAATGCTGCCATCCGGGGGTATATGTTATATGGTAAAGAAGACATGCTCAGTAATCATCTCGAAATACGAGATACTTTACATAAATCTATTCATCGTATTGAAGAACTCGGACATAAAAATGCAGATTTTGAACAATTTTTAAAGCAGTTAGAGGAATGGGAAAAACCTATAGATGAACAAATTGTGCCACTTTTTCAAAGTGGTGAAAAACAGCAAGCACAGCAGTTGGCATTACCGATTTTAGGGAAAGGTTCTCTCAAGCTTGTTGAGTTTGGGAAAACGATGGCAACGGCTCAGCAAGACGAAATGCAGGCGAGTATAGAGGCTACGAAACAAAAAGGCGACAGAAGTGGCAAAGAAATTGCTGTACTAGCAATAGTTTCCTTTATTATAAGCATTATTATTGCGACAGTTTTTGGGCGAAGAGTAGCGAAAAATATTCAACAAACTGTAGTAGAAATGGACAAATTTTCAAATGGCAATTTACAAACGCACCTGCAATTTAAAACAAAAGATGAGTTTGCACAGCTGGCAGCTTCCTTTAATTCGATGTCAGCAAAGCTTAGACATACTATGAAGCATGTCGCGAATTCATCTGAGCAGGTAGCAGCAAGTTCCGAGCAGCTGACAGCGAGTAGTATGGAAGTGACACAGGCAACAGAAATTGTCTCAGAATCGATCCAAGATATTGCCCATGGTATTGAAGAACAGGATACATTGACAGGTGATGTACGAAACTTATCCTCACACATTTTGAAAAAAATGAATGATATATCTACGAGTATTGATAATGTTAACGATGCAACTGTAGACACTAAAAATATGGCTAGCATAGGACGTTCCTCAGTTCGTAATGTCATTGATCAGATGAATGAAATTACGGATAATACAGCAGAGTTAAGTACACGTGTTAAAGACTTAGATGAAAATACAGCAGCAATCGTCTCAGCAGTCAATGTTATTAAAAATATTGCTACCCAAACAAATCTATTGGCTATTAACGCCTCAATAGAAGCAGCACGAAGCGGTGAGCATGGCAAGGGCTTTGCCGTAGTAGCAGAAGAGGTACGAAAGCTAGCGGATGAATCGAACTTAGCAGCAGTAGATATCGAAAAGATCGTTAAGCAAATTACTGAGGATACAAGAATTATTGAGGAAGACATGATCAATAGTAATGATTCAGTGAAAGTTGGTCGTGAAAAAGTAAATGTGGCAAGAGATGATTTCATACAAATTGACGATGCCATTAATGACGTGCAAGCACAAACTGAATCAGTTACAGCCGCAATTCGAACAATTCATCAAGATATTGAAAAACTTGTAATAGAGATCGACCACATTAGTGAAGTATCTATGAAATCGAGTAGTAATGTTCAAAGTGTTGCGGCATCCTCTGAGGAACAAAATGCAGCGATGGAAGAAGTAGCAGCAGCCTCTACACATTTGGCGAAAATGGCGATTGACTTACAAGAATCAATTCAGGCATTTAAATACTAACAACAAGAGCCCCTATGCATCATAGCTAAAGCATGATACATAGGGGTTCTATGTTTAGTAGATTGTAGCAAAGAGTTTCTCGACTTATGTCGAGAAAATCAAAAAAATGAAAAAAGGTGTTTGAATTTAAGTATTTCGACCGATAAAAACTTAAGAAGAAAATTTATTCGAAAAAAGAAGGGGAGGTTGTGAGCTGGGCGCATTCTATTTGGAGTCCAAAAAGAACCACAAAATTGTATAAAACACATTTTAAGATCAAGTGAAGACAAAAGGAGAGCGGTCGCATGAAACGAATACTTGGAAGCTTTAAGGGTAAGCTCTACATATTATTTGCTCTTATCTTACTAATCCCAGTTATTTCTGTAGGAAGCTTATCGTATCTTTCAGCAAAGAATTCGATAAAAGAAGAAATACTTTATAGTGCAGATCAAAGTGTAAAAATATTAAATACGTTAATAGATAATACCATTAGTGAAAAAATGAATGACATTAATGTCCTCAGCAAGGAAATAGATTCATCAATGTATAAAGAGCATGAAATGGCGTTAGATACAAAATTTCAGCAATATATAAAGCTACATCCAGATGTACTAACTATTTATATGGGAACAAGTGAAGGAGCGGTATTTGTAGAACCAAAATCGAATAGCGCGGATTATAATCCTTTGGAAAGAGATTGGTATAAAGAAGCTACGGCTTTGAAGGGAGAAACGTTAATAACGAAACCTTATAAAGATGTAGCGACAGGAGATATGGTCGTAACAGTTGCTCGTCAGGTAAAAGATAAATCTGCGGTATTAGCAATTGATATAAAATTGACAAACCTTCAAAAAGTCTCGGACTCTATTAGTATCGGAAAAGAGGGGTATCCTTCTATTTTTGGTGAAGATAAAATGGTCATTTCTCACCCGACTATAGAACCGGGTAGCGAAATAAAAGAAAGCTTCATCGACAAGATATATGACAGTAAATCCGGAACGTTTGAATATGTCTTTGAAGGTGAAGACCGTATTTTGTTCTATACAACGAATGAATTGACGAATTGGAAAATTACCGGCACAATTTTTGCAAAAGAAATTGATGAATCAGCATCACCCATTTTATTTAATACTTTACTCGTGTTAATTATTGCGATTGTCATAAGTGCAATTGTTTTCTACTTTGTTATTAGGGGAATTATAAAACCGATTAAATCGCTCAAAGATAGTGCAGTAACCATTAGTAAAGGTGATTTAACAGAGCAAGTGATAATCACTTCTCAAGACGAGATTGGACAGCTAGGGCAAGCCTTTAACGATATGCAAGACAGTCTAAGGACACTGATTCAAAAAATAGAACAAAATGCTGAAGAGGTAGCTTCGTCAGCGGAAGAGCTTACAGCCAATGCCACTCAAACAAGCATGGCTACAGAAAAGGTGGCCATTTCGATTCAAGATGTTGCTTCGAGCGCAGACACACAAACAACGAGTGCGAATAAGAATGCAGAATCGTTACAGGAGCTTTCCAAGGTTATTCTTCATATCGCGGAGATTTCTTCAACAGTGACGGATC